>NZ_JAEQCB010000197.1:0-10064 GCF_020738785.1 Microcoleus sp. PH2017_05_CCC_O_A
TTAGCCATGAGTCACCCACTATTTTCAGCCAATTTAACGAGTTGTGGACTTCCTTCTCGACCTTAACAGGCTGGCTGGTACTGACAGAACTGCGGTTTACAAACCGGATAATTGAGCCTTGGTTTTCGGCATTCCAGATATTATCTCAATTCTAGACTTATCTTGTCCAGCAAGCTTTGATTAAGTTTAGATAACTATTTCGCCCTGTAAGTTAACCTCTTCTTTCCCCCAAGGCAGGAAGTTTGATATAGGAAGTTAATTTTCTTAATTTCCTGTCATAAAACTTAATAAAGCTGTATAATCCTTTGCGGAAAGCACTGTTGATTCTATGTAGATATACGAACGCTCAGAAACAGCATCCTATTTTTGCCCTTGCTGGCATACACGCCAGGGGGTGGAAGCTCGAATCATCTAGCGCCGGACATTATGCTTTGCAACTTAACTGCTCAAACGCGAGCTTTCATCGCACTAGATCCCAGTCAGTGCGTTTCACAGCCAGCAATTTTCAGTTTCAGCGGAAAATCCTTACTTTCTTCGTATTCTAATTTCAGGGGTCATATGTGGCGAAGACTATACTTCGGCGAACAACTACCAAAACACAACTAATTCAAGTTATGAACAGCCCAAAAGTCAGTGTAATAATTCCTGCATTCAATGCAGCCGAAACCCTGGCCGAGGCCGTTGCCTCCGTAGTTAATGGCAGCCACAAGCATCTAGAAATTTTAATTGTTGATGACTGCTCGACAGACGATACTAGAAAAATTGGTGCTAGGCTGGCTAAGCAAGATTCGAGAATTAAGTTCTATAGAAATCCCCACAATTATGGGGTTTCCAAGTCAAGAAATTTAATGATCAAGCGGGCAACCGGCAAGTATGTAGCGTTTCTAGACAGTGACGATACCTGGGAACCCAACAAGCTAGAAGTTTGTTTGAAGATGCTCGCAGACAATCCCGAAGTCAAAGCAGTTGCTCACGCTTTGCGGTATTTAGACAAGCATGGCAACAAGTTGAGTTACGTTCCTACCTATCCTACAACTAAAGCCGAAATGCAGGCGATTAAGGAGACAGGCGAAAGTCCTTGGGTTTTCCCGTCTTCTGTGGTAGTCGATCGCTTCATTTTGCTCAAAGAAGGTGGCTTTGCAGAAGATTGGGAGGTAGGAGAAGATACAGAGTTATTTACCAAAATTGCTCAAAAGCACGGCTTGCTAGCCGCGACAGCACCTTTGGGAAATTATCGAATTAGAGGAAACTCTCTCACAGACAAGCACTGGCTGAAAAAGCGCATAGCTTCTGAATGTGTCAAGGAAAACCAACTGCGGCGCTTGCGGGGAGAAAAAGAGTTATCGCTCAACGAGTACGAACAGTTGTGCTTTAACAATTTGCCCCTTTTGCCAAGGCTCAACAAATTCCGAGAAGTTTTGGCACTGCACTACATGAGAAAGGTGGGACAAAGTTGGTTGAATCGGGAGATTGTACTGACTCTGATTTATGGCATCGCTACGACAGCCCTCAATCCTCAAGCTACTCTGAACAAGTGGAAATGGATGAAATCTCACGAGAAGTTGAGCCGTCAAACGACAGAAAGCACCCGTCATGCAGCAGAATTTAATCCCCAGCGATCGTCGGAAGTCAGCGGTTTTTCCTAAAGGCTCTTGTATTTGTATGCAGGTTTTAATCTAAGACGGTTCGATCTGAACCGTCTTGGAGATAAAAGCCTCTGAAAAATAGATACGCTCGATCGCTCTGGCGTCGCGCGATCGCAACAAAGCGTTAACCATCGCGTATAGTGTTATATTCAGCCGCCAGCCTCAACCCGAGCGAGCCGGAAATAGCAGCCTGTGCCCGCCGTGCTATTTGCTGCCAAAACAATTAAAATAGATAAGGTTTCATTCAGTTGACAGTTGACAATTGACAGTTGACAGTTGACAGCAGTTGACAGTTGACAGCAGTTGACAAAGAAGGAAGAGGATTGGAGCAATCAATCGTCTTTTTTAAATTCCTCCCGATCGGGGTTCCGGCTTTAAACCAATTATTTATGGTAAGTAAAAAGCCAAGTTTTGTGAATAAAAATGGGTAGGAAACCTATTTGTTAGGCAGAAAGTAAAAGCAAAAAAGTAACAAAAATTATGCTTTCTACCTTTTTACCTGATACCTTCAGAGAACGATCGCCTTTTTACTTTGAACTAGACTAAATTTATGGACTGGCAAGAAATTTCTGGCAACTGGGTATTAATTCCCTCAAACTCGAAACCGATCGCGATCGTACATTTTCTCGGCGGCGCATTTGTAGCTGCTGCACCGCAACTGACCTATCGGTGGCTGTTAGAGGCCTTGGGGAATCAAGGATATGTGGTAGTAGCAACCCCGTTTGTCAATACTTTGGATCATATTGCGATCGCCCGCGATGTCCTCAACAAGTTTGAAAATGCCCTCGATAGGTTGCGCGCCAAGAAATTGCTCAAATCTTCCTATCTGCCTGTCTACGGCATGGGGCACAGCATGGGATGCAAACTGCACTTGCTGATCGGCTCGGTGTTTGACATAGAAAGAGCCGGCAATATTCTGATCTCTTTCAACAATTATGCAGCATCCGAAGCAATCCCGATCGTCGAGCAAATTTCCCCCGTCTTTAACGTAGAGTTTACCCCTTCCCCCCAAGACACCAACCGCCTCGTGCAAGATAGCTATCAAATCCGGCGCAATCTTTTAGTCAAATTTAACAGCGACAACATCGACCAAACCCTGCTGTTAAATGGTCTGCTAAAACAAAGATTTTCCGACATGATTACAGTTCAGACACTGGCCGGCAACCATCAAACGCCATTAGGTCAAGATGTTAGCTGGCCTGTCGGTCAAATTTTTACACCCTTCGACGCGATCGGCCAATGGGTAAAACAAGAAGTGTATCGAGAATTAAATCAATTAAAACGGACAATTCTGCTGTGGCTAAACCCTCTGTCGCGCGTTTAAAAGCCGATGAGCCGATCAACCCAAAAGTTCGTCCGGCAACTGCAAAATATCATCTTCGTCGTCCGTCTCGGGGATAGGAGTATAGTTTTTGACGATCGACAGACAGTTACGACCATCAGCCGTTCTGGTATAACTGAGACTGTCTGCGATGTCTTTCATCAACTTGAGGCCCCGCCCGCCCGAAGCTTCAGGATCGATCGTTTTCGACATATCTTGAATTTTTTGCTCTAAATCAAAGGGAGAGCCCGAATCCCAAATTTGAATCTCTACAGATTCAGCAGACACCACCACGTTAATCTCCACCGGCAAATCCGGCCGTTTGCCCTCGTGGGCGTGACGCACCGCATTTGTAAAGCCCTCAGCCAAAGCCAACTGACAGCGTATCCACACACTTGCAGGAATTCGCTGCTCGTATAATTTTGCAAACCAGGACAAAACTGGCTCTAAAGCACTCTGGCCAGTATTGACTTGAAGAGCCGCTTTCTTTAGGACTTGCAACTTTTCGGAACCTTTTAATTCAATCACGCTCAGCCACTAAAATTATAGTTCCGTGACATACTCCTACACTGATTGCAAGCAATACAGTGTAGGCTTCTCATCCAATCCAGCTATTGCTTCGGAGGCGATGAGCTTTGTTTTAAGTCCACGGAATGCCCTACCGCAGACTGTAAATTTCTTACCTTGTACCCTACAAATTTTACTGCCCTGGATGAGATGCTGGCTGATTCGCACTATCGGACAAACCCGGAGGTAATTTGCATTAATCAAGATGTGCCTACTTGCTTCTATGCTGTGCAACGGAGTCGCTTACCAATAATCGCAATGCTACTGGACAGAGGCTGATCAGACACCGATAGGGGTGAAGTTAACCAAATTTATTCTATCAAATTTATGGGTACAAACAAAATATGACAGCTCATTTCCGACCTACCCTCTTCCCTCGCCTCCGGCATTGGTCAGAGGATTGTCGTCAACTCGCTCGCAATTCATCTCATCACCTCCCTATCGGGCAGGTGAAAGGCTTCTTGCTGTTTTATTAGCTAAAATAGAGGCAAATATTATACTGCCTGTACTTTACGTTGTTAACTTTTTTGCCAAAATGCGGGCAACTGCTAGCGCCAACATCACCCATCGCAGTTCTTCAATGGCAGCGTCATTTTCCAGTTGCTGCTGCGGCGGCTGACCGTGTAAAACCAAGCAAAATTGAATGGGAGTTCGACTGTACTGGCTTGTACTGCTAAAAAAATAAATGTCAAATCGAGTAATTAGCTGTTTACGATACCAGAAGTCGCGCCCCGATGTCAATTCGCCCCTGCTGCCCAAAAAAAATCTATCAAAGTTTATGTTCTGAGGATAAACTGGGTGAAGTTCGACCCAACCAAAATTTGCATCAAATTTAAAGGTAAATTGAACTCGATGGCTGGCCGGCAAAAGCATTTACCTGAAAAGCGATGTTATTAGACTATACTCAATCTCAGACAATCGCCCTCACAGGATATATTTTAAATGACCCCCAGACCTTTGAAAGACTTGTAGTACCCGAGTGCCATGTTTCAAATTCTGGTTATTGACGATGATACGGCTGTTCAAGAACTGCTGAGAAGAACCCTGAAAAAACAGGGTTACGAAGTGACAGTAGCAAGCAATGGCGAAGACGGCGTGGCCCAGGCGCAAAAATTGCGTCCGGCGCTGATAATTTGCGATTGGATCATGCCGCGTTTGACCGGCATTGATGTTTGCCGTCGAGTTAAGGCTGATCCGGAACTGTCAACTACACAATTCTTTTTGTTGACTTCTTTGGGATCGATCGCCGATCGAGTCAAAGGGCTTGACGCCGGTGCCGACGATTTTATCTCCAAGCCGATCGAACTCAACGAATTGCAGGCGAGAGTACGCGCAGGATTGCGGCTGCACCAACTCAGCCGAGATTTGAAAATTGCCAAGCAAAGCCTGGAAGCAGAGTTAGCCGAAGCAGCGGAGTACGTGCAATCGCTGCTGCCCGATCCGATGACGGAACCTGTCAGCATCGAGGCAAAATTCATTCCCTCCCGGCAGTTAGGCGGAGATTGCTTCGACTACAACTGGCTGGATGCCGATTATTTGGCGATTTACTTGCTCGACGTAGCCGGTCACGGTTTGCGGGCGGCGCTGCCTTCTGTGGCGGTGCTGAATTTGCTGCGATCGCGCGCACTGCCCAACATTGACTACTACAAACCGAGCGATGTTTTGCGGGCCCTCAATACCACCTTCCAGATGAGCTACCAAAATGACAAATATTTCACCATCTGGTATGGCGTTTACAACCGCATTACTCGGCAGCTAACTTACGCCAGCGCCGGTCATCCCCCGGCAGTGTTAATTTCCCAGTCCCCTGCGAGCACGGCTAAAATCAAGCAATTAAAAACCCCCGGAATGCCAGTTGGGATGTTCCCCGACGCCCGCTATGTCGATAATTGCTGCGATGTCGAGGATTTAAGCACTCTCTACATCTTTAGCGACGGGGTATACGAGATTCACCAACCTGACGGCAATATCTGGGGGCTAGACCCTTTCATCGACCTGCTAGCATCTTACAACGGTGCAACTGCCGATCAGTTAGAACTGGTTCTGAACTACATTCAAAAGTTGAACGCTAAAGCAGTTTTTGATGATGATTGGTCTTTACTCAAGATCAACTTTGGCTAGCTGACCTCTTGCATCACATTTGCAACCAAATGGCAAGAAGACAGCAGCCAAAAGAGTTAGTTAGTGGAGACAATTTTGCGATTAAAAGCATCCCGGGTCGGAAAGATCTCGAAAACTCGATCCATGCTGGTGAGTTCAAATAAAATGCGGATTTGCTCGTTGATAGAACAGACGACTAATTGACTCCCAGCGGCCCGGACTGTTTTGAGCGCTAATACTAAAGCGCCCAAACCAGAACTATCCATAAAAGTCACATCAGTGAAGTCTATCAATACCACATCGGCTCCCGCTTCCACTAGGTCGCTAATCTCTTGGCGGAATTGACTTGCCTTGGTGCCGTCTAAAATGCCAGAGGGCTGAATAATTTTAACTACAGGACTCATATTTTGCGATGGGAATGTCAGAATTTCTAGCCAGACTAGGCTAAGTATAGCTGCGAGATGGACTCCGATCCAAATAAGAGAAACGGAAAATCCGAGAACGGGAGAATATTGTTGAGTGCAAGAGATGGCGCTCTTTGCGGATGGGAACGCCGATCGGACTCGCAGCGCTTCGCCACCGCGAGTGAATTGTGAGAGGGGGACAATTTTTGTTCTGCTGAATACAGAATGGCATCAAACTAAGCTAACTTTGGCGCGGTAGAGGAGTTTATCGCCTTGTGTGTAGCCTGTATAGCGGACTTTGACGGGTTCTCCGGCCTGGGCTGTTCCTTCGATGAGCTGGTGCTGTTGCGGGTTGTAGGGAATCTCTGCTCCGACTGGGGCGATCGACTCTATGCCCCAATGCTGCAATAACTGCTCGACGGGGCGTAGCAACGGCAGCAGTTTCTGGGCCCGCAAGTGGTGATTTTCCTGAGCTTTGCTGGCAGCAGTCGGCCACTGCAACATCCAAGATTCTAAAATTTGTACGCTAGCAAGCTGGAATTCCTCCATCAAAGACGATCGCTGCTGTGCGATCGCAGCTTGGAGGCGCTGATATTCTTGTTCTAAGGCTGTGGGTGGTGCCTTTTCTAACTCTACAAAGTCTGGCGCCAGGGTTG
This sequence comes from Microcoleus sp. PH2017_05_CCC_O_A, assembly GCF_020738785.1. Taxonomy (NCBI): domain Bacteria; kingdom Bacillati; phylum Cyanobacteriota; class Cyanophyceae; order Oscillatoriales; family Microcoleaceae; genus Microcoleus; species Microcoleus sp. PH2017_05_CCC_O_A. The sequence continues at coordinate 6,695 of NZ_JAEQCB010000197.1, forward strand.
CGAGCAGTTCATTTAAGGAAATTTGCAAAGCTTGACTAATTTTGAGCAGGATGTCGGCTCGGGTTTTCAAAGCTAAGCCGCGACGCAGGCGGATGACCTGAATTTCGGGAACTCCTGCTTTTTGGCTGAGTTCTCGATCGCTCGAAATCCCGGCCTGTTGCATCAGCCGTTGCAGTTGAGGAGCATAATCTGGAATATTAGCTGCCACGAAAATTTCATCCAAATTAATAAATGGACATATTCTCGATCGTAAACTGTCGGGAGCCGATCGGAAATACATCTTTGGGGCGGGCTAGGAGCAACGGCCCACAAAAGTTGTGGCACAGGCCAGAAAGCCTGTGGCGGGCTCTCCGGCCCACCCCACAAAAGTTGTGGCACAGGCCAGAAAGCCTGTGGCGGGCTCTCCGGCCCACCCCACAAAAGTTGTAGCTATTTGACGGCAACTTTCTCAGCGACGGCTGTTGCAGTTGTCGCAGAAGCTTGCAAATGCGCTTCTAGGAACCACAAACGTTTGTCAATAGCCCGCGAAATTTCGGTGTACAAGTCGGCTGTATCGGCGTCGCCAAGTTCTGATGCTTTGTCGATCGCAACTCGTAGATGTTGGGCGTAGGGTGCATAGCGATCGGCTAAAGCAGTGACGTATTCCTTGCCATCTAGAATGTCGAAAGGAAATTCTGGCAAAATCGAATCTGCGGCTGCTGTGCGGGCTGTTCCGACAGCCAAACCGCCCAAAGCAGTGACTCGTTCAGCAACCGTATCGACGTATTCTTCGAGTTCCCCGGCCATTTCGTCAAACAGCAAGTGCAACTGATAGAAGTCCATGCCTTTGACGTTCCAGTGAGCTTGCTTGACTTGAGTTTTTAAGTCCAGAGTGGTTGCTAGCGTGGCGTTGAGCAGCCCGACTATGTTCGATCGGGTGGCGGCTGACATATCGATGCGCGTCGGGTAAAGGTGTTGTTTGTGGTTGTTGGTAGTCATAGGTTTTTAGGTTGTTAGTGGTGATTGTCGATCGAATATCTGAGACTGTTTTGACAGTTTTTGCAGTTTTGGCTGTTTTGGGCGATCGAATATTTGCCTGTCGTGAATTGCTCAGGCTAGGTGCATCTGCAACACAGCACGGGGAGCTCGGCGGATTTTGCACGGGATAGTTTCTAAACCGAGGCGCTGGCAAGCTTCGTACCGGTGGCAGCCGGAAAATCCGTAATACTGGCCATCTACTTCTAGCACGTCGATGGGCTCGTTTAAACCTACCTCCCGGATGGATTCCATGAGGGCGGCTACTTTAGTTTGGTCGTTGACTCGCGGCAGGGGGCGGCGAATCTGGTTGAGAGGAATTTCTTCGATCCTCATGGCGGCTCTCTTTTTTGCTTCTTGTTAAATCATACTCGTAATGACTTCGACTTGGCAAGAGAAATGTCGGGAAATTTTGAGCTTGGGAGAACGGGGGCGTGCGATCGACCGTTTGCTGTAGTGTTTGAGGTATAACAAAAAGACAGAGGTCAAGCCTGTTTTTAGCGGTAAACGCGTTCAGCGTGGTTTATATAGAGCCTCAACTGGCAAAACAATCAATGCTGACGTAGATGTCTAACATTGACTACTTTTGGGTAGCTTTGTCCATGTTTTTACGAGCGGTTAGAAAATCCTAACTACTGCTATTTTGACAGGAAGTCCCCAAAAATAATTTATTGGTAACACGCAGCACCGCTAGGATTTTTCATGCCTTTCGATAGATCGATCGACCTCAACGTTCTAGGTACAGTGGGACAAAAGATAAATTGTGGTTTGATATTATGGCATCATCCCAACCCCTCAAAGGTCTTGAATTGATCGACTGCGCCAAAGCCAATGCCCAACAAGGAATCACCACAGCCGCCGAGCTTTGCGGCTACGGAAGCGACCTCAACACTTTTGAGCGGGAACTCAAAGAAGCTTGCCAAAAAATCGGCGTCGAAGTCAAGGAATTGAACGACTTGATTACGGATCAGCAGATGATCAAACAAGGAATGGGCATCGAAATTGCTCCAGATACTCCCTCAGAACTCTAAAATCGATCTCCAGCACACCAGGAAAGAGAGCTAAAACCGCCCAGACACGAGTATTGTCAGTCTTTCACAAGAGGCAGGCTAGAATATTTTGCATGGGAGCTTCTGACTTTTGGCAGGAGTCGTGTTTCCTCCCACGAAGATGGTTCTTTCTGGAGGATGCTGAGATTGTTAGGAGGACTGTCGTGTCAGATCAGCAAGATCGAATAATGCGTTTGTTTATAGAGGAGGCTAAGGAGCACCTCGATACTCTAGAAAATGGTTTGGTGGATTTGAAGTCCACGATGAAAGACCCCGAAATGGTCCAAGAGATGTTTCGAGCCGCCCACTCTGTGAAAGGAGGGGCGGCTATGCTCAGCTTGGATAGTATTAAAACAACCGCTCACCGCTTGGAAGATTGTTTTAAGGTACTCAAGGATGGGCCCGTCAAGCAAGTTGACCAAACGGCAGAATCTCTATTTTTAAAGGGAGTTGATACGCTTAAAGACTTGCTGGCGCGACTGGAAGGGCCTTTTGGCTTGAGGAATGAAGAGGGAGAAAAACTCGTCCAGCAGGTGATGCCAGTTTTTGCTCAACTGGAAACTCATCTCAACAACTTGGCGGCGGGCAAAGTTGTGGCGGTTGCTACTGCTGGAACTCGTGCACCTGTCGCGGCTCCAACAGCGGGCGCCGCGCCGGGGAATTTTGCTGTTCAAGTGATGGTTTTACTGAAAGAGATGTTGCAGGTGTTCAAGCAGAAAGAATCTGCTGCTAGCCGTCAGGAATTGGCGACTGCGTGCGCTCGACTCTATAAGTTGGGAGCTAAATTTGAGCCTTGGCAAAATTTAGTTAAAACTGCTAGAGGGGCGATCGTTAATCCCAAAAACTCTTATAAAGTCTTAGCTCCGCTGATTATCAAAGAGCTCAAGGATGCGGGAGATTTGGTGCAAACGGGGAAAGTTAAGACGATCGCTCCGAGTAAAAATTTGCTACTTTTGGTAGCAGCCCCAAAACCAGCAGAGGTAAGCGCCCCAGCAGCCCCAGCAGCAGCGTCGAAGCAAGTAGCTCTTCCCGCTGAACCTAAGGCGGTAGTCAAGCTTTTGCTCAAAACCTTCAACAAAAAGCAACTCTCGGAAATTGCCAAGTTACTGGTTCACGCCATTAAATCCTCTTCCTAGGAGCAAGAGTTAAGTGGCAAATAGTTTGCTAAACTTATCTAAAGTTGATTGCTGAGAGTCAGTTCCATGTTTGCCGTCAAGCGAGCGCTCAAATTGAATAATCAAGAAGCGACCTTGATGGCAAAACACGCAGGATTTCGGCGCGTGGTATTTAACATGGGTTTGAGCCTG
>NZ_JAEQCB010000198.1:0-13517 GCF_020738785.1 Microcoleus sp. PH2017_05_CCC_O_A
TGCAAGAAGCATTTTTTATGGTAGTGCGAGCGTCCCCGCTCGCGTGCTTGTACAAGCACGCGAGCGGGGACGCTCGCACTGTAAATGCAAAACTGAGATTCTCCCCAAATATCAACTTTAAAAACTCATCTAAATAACTAATCTGGCACTCTCAAGCCTTTAAGCTTTTCCCCTTTCTCCTCCTCACTCAGCCCCTTACACTGCACCAAAACCCCAAACCCCCCCAAACCCATCTGATCGATCAATTGATACAGCGCTTCCCGCCTGCGTAAAAATGTTGCCAAATCCAATACTTGTGCATCATTTGCAGATAGAGAAGCAATTCTATCGCCCACACCCAACACCATCAAAAACCAAGCCTGCTGAGTAAAACCCATCATCTCCAAACCGCACAATTCACCTTGTTTTTCCAGCGCCGTAAAATCAGCGTGGGCCGTTAAATCCTGCCACCCCACATTAATATAAGGATTGCTGTGATAGCGGTGGCGGTAATAACATTGCAGCGTTCCCTCTGTGCGTCTCGGATTGTAATATCGGTGCGCCGGATGGCCGTAATCAATTGTCAACAAATAACCGCGCTGCAATTTTTTGGCAACTGTTTTTATCCACTCTAAAGCTGCTAAATTAACTTCACTGCGATAACCATCCCCATAGACACTTGCCGATAAATCAATTCCTACTAAATCAAAATATTCGGCAATCTTAGGATTTGAAAGCTCGCCTACTACTTCAATAAACTTGCTTCCAGATTGTTCGTTTTTTTCTTCGTTTGCGGTAACGTAAATTTCCCGAAGTTGCCCTTGTTCGATGATAAATTGATGGACTGGAAAAGCATCTACTAACTCGTTAGAAAAGAAGCATCCGACAATCGAGTTATTAGCTATTTCATCCCACTTGCACCACTTGACTATTTTAAATTCAGCTAAGTTTTGCTGCTGCACCGCTTGCTGTACAGGGGAAATCTCAACAATAATGTATTCTAATATTTTAAATAAATCGGGATGTTGTCGTTGCAGGTATTGCAGTAAATGTGTGGCAAAGGTTCCCCGCCCCGCACCCATTTCTACTATGGTAAAATGATGAGGTTTGCCGATAATTTGCCACATTTCCACAAATTGCTCGCCCAAAACCTCAGCAAAATCTGCGCTCCAATGAGGCGACGTGATAAAATCGCCTTGTTTGCCGATGTTTGGTCGATCGCCATTATAGTAACCATACTGCGGGTGATATAGTGCCAAATCCATATATTCCGCAAAGGTAATGCGCTGCTGGGGACTGGCGGCAATTCTTTCGCTGATTAAAGCGCAGAGTTCGGGGTTGCTATCGTTAATATCTAATTGCTGGACTGTCATAGTTTATAGTTGATGTTATTTTATTGAGGAAATAAAGATTTTTTAACCGCAGAGGGCGCAGAGGACACAGAGGAAGAGAAAAGAGAGAAATTTTGATGTTCATAAATTTGGCATTCATTCTGTAACATCTCTATTTTTCAAAATTTATTATATCATTTTGACGCCGATCGCAAAATTGAGATTTGAGATTGGCAATTTTCGCTCGCTGTGATAAGCTAGCCTTAGCTTTTAAATATAATCCTTCTGTATGTCGAGAGAGTCTTGTTTAGAAGAGTTCAAAAATTCAAGCGAGTTATTATTACCAGCTTATTTAGTTATCTTCGATCTTGCAGACACAAAAAGACGCAATAATTACTTAGGTCACGATGAAGTAGACAAAGATATCATCGCCTTCGATAATTTGTTAAAAAATTGCGTTTCTTTAGAAAGATGCAAGAGAATTGCCGGCGATATATGGGTGGCTTGTTTTACAGAACATCAACTAAACGATATCCCGGCTTTGATAGTGAATTACGCACAAGAAGTTCCTATAGTATTAACATTGTGGAAATGCGAGGCGATCGATCCCAAGGGAAACTCTATATTTATTGAAGAAGAGAGAAACGTTTCGATCTGTCGTGCTGTCCGCTGCGGCTATTTGTGGGTTGAAAATGTTAATGAATTAAGTTTCAAAGTCAATGAATTACTAGATAGGGTATGGAGTTTACCTGTTAATACATTAACTTCCCTAGAGTCAGAGGTAGCTGTTAATTTACCAAAATGGCAGTGTATCCCCACTGAAAGTTTATCTGTCACTCAGTATTGCCCCTACTGCAACAGCACAAACTTGCGCTGGTTAAGAGTAGATGAGGATATTAGTGAGTATATTTGCACGCAGTGCGGATCTCAAGTAATTTTTAGCTATGATTTTTATTGTTGAGATTCCATAGTTTATAGTAGCCGATCGAGGATTCAAAAAAAGGGAGATCGCACTTTTTAGCAAATAGCCCAAAAATACGATCGCCCTTTTTCATCTAGCGATCGACAGAACCCATGATAATATCGATACTGCCCAGAATCGCCACCAAGTCCGCAATCTTTACACCGCGCACGATGTGGGGCAAAATCTGCAAATTATTGAAATCCGCAGCACGAATCTTCCAGCGCCAAGGAAACACGCTGTCATCGCCGATAATATAGATTCCCAACTCACCCTTGCCGCTTTCGACACGCACGTAATGTTCGCCCTTGGGAATTTTGAAAGTCGGGGCTACTTTTTTGCCAATAAACTGATAGTCGAAACTGTTCCACTCAGATTTTGGCCCGCTTTCTAAGCGCTTGGCTTCCAAGTTTTCGTAAGGGCCGCCGGGGAGTGCTTTCAAAGCTTGATAGAGAATTTTAACTGACTCGCGCATCTCCCGAATTCGGACTAAGTAGCGGGCTAAACAATCGCCCGCAGCTTCGGTGCAAACTTCCCAGTCGAAGTCGTCGTAACATTCGTAATGGTCAACTTTCCGCAAATCCCAATTTACACCGGAACCCCGCAACATCGGCCCGGATAGTCCCCAGTTAATCGCTTCGGCGCGGGAAATTGTACCCAGTCCTTCAATCCGGCGGCGGAAGATCGGATTGTTGGTGATTAAACGTTCGTATTCGTCAATTTTGGGAAGGAAGTAATCGCAGAAATCTTCGCATTTGTCTACCCAACCGTAGGGTAAATCTGCTGCGACTCCGCCGATGCGGAAGTAGTTGTTGTTTACCATGCGGTAGCCGGTGGCTGCTTCCCACAAGTCGAGAATTGGTTCGCGATCGCGCATAGTGTAGAAAAAGGGAGTTTGCGCGCCCACGTCTGCCAAAAACGGCCCCACCCACATCAAGTGGTTAGCAATCCGGTTCAACTCCAGCATGATTACCCGAATGTAACTCGCCCGTTTGGGCACAGCTATATTCGCTAACTTTTCCGGCGCATTGACTGTGACTGCTTCATTAAACATCCCCGCAGCGTAGTCCCAGCGGCTCACGTAGGGGACGTACATCACGTTGGTGCGGTTTTCGGCAATTTTTTCCATGCCGCGGTGTAGATAGCCCAAAACAGGCTCGCAGTCCACTACGTCTTCGCCGTCCAGGGTGACAATTAACCGGAGTACGCCGTGCATGGATGGGTGGTGCGGGCCCATGTTGAGCACCATTGGTTCAGTTCTAGTCTCAATTCTTGACATAATAATAGGTAATTGGTAATAGGTAATTGGTCATTGGTAATTGGTCATTGGGCATTGGGCATTGGTCACTCATTAGCAAAAAAACTTTCTAACTAGGAACTGAGAACAACTGACAACTGACAACTGACAACTGACAACTGACAACTGACAACTGACAACTGACAACTGACTATTGTTGATTTTTGTTTCACTTTTATAGATTATGAAGGATATCGAGCTATCTGAAAAGGATACCCCTGGATCGGATGTCAGTGTTGACACCTATCACGTTCCTGTTTTGGGAAGTGAGTTAATTGCGGGTTTAGCTGTGCGTGCCGGCGGGCGCTATTTGGATGCGACGCTTGGGGGCGGCGGACACACGAGTTTGATTTTGGCGGCGGCCCCTGATGTGACGGTGGTGGCGTTGGCACGGCAATTTTGCCCAATATCAGTCTCCTGATGCCAAATTTGATGGTATTATAGCAGACTTGGGCGTTAGCTCTGCTCAGTTCGATACACCGGAACGAGGCTTTAGTTTTCGCCATCCAGCTCAACTAGATATGCGTATGAACCAGCAGCAATCTTTGACCGCAGAAGAGATTATCAATCACTGGGAAGAAGTTAAACTAGCAGATATTATTTACAAGTACGGCGAGGAGCGACTGTCGCGGCGCATCGCGAGGCGGATTGTGCAATCGCGTCCTTTTGAAACTACTACAGAGCTCGCAGGTGCGATCGCCTCTACCTTCCCACCCAAGCAGCGCAACGGTAGAATCCATCCCGCCACCCGCACTTTCCAAGCTTTGAGAATAGCTGTCAACTCCGAACTAGCGTCTTTAGACACTTTCCTCAACCAAGCGCCTAAATGGTTAAAACCCGGTGGGAGAATTGGAATTATTACTTTTCACAGTCTCGAAGACAGGCCGGTCAAGCACCAGTTGAGAGCAACAGAGTGTTTGCAGGTACTGACAAAAAAGCCGATCGTGCCACAATCCGACGAACTAGCTAGAAATCCCCGCTCTCGTTCTGCTAAGCTCAGACTGGCAGAAAAATTAACTTGATTCGGCTGTAACGGGAATAAAGGACGAGCTCTCAAAGGCGGCGAGGTCTGTTCAGTTGACAGTTGACAGTTGACAGTTGACAGTTGAGGGCGACCTCTAAGAAGGAAGTCCGAGGATTGGAGTAATGAATAGTCTGATTTTAATTTCTCCCGCTCAACCTTGGGGCTTTAAACCAATTCTTTCTGGTCAGGCCGCGACCGGATGCAAGTTCCGAACTTCCTTGTGGTATCACTAACATGGCACTGACCTATGAAACCCGAACCCCTGATCCTGATTCGGCTCGGCCCAATCAGCCAAGGGTACTTGACAAGCTAGTTTTAGACCTGATTAATTCGCCTAGGAGTAGGGAATAGCATGAGTCGGGGAGATGGAAGCAAACTGAAACTAATGGTAGTCGATGACGAACCCGACAACTTGGATTTGCTGTACCGGACGTTTCGACGCGATTTTCAGGTTTACAAAGCAGATAGCGCCCTCAGCGCCCTGTCCGTTCTAGACGAACAGGGCGAGATGGCGGTGATTATATCTGACCAGCGGATGCCAGAAATGAATGGTACCGAGTTCTTGGGGAAAACAGTCGATCGCTTTCCTGATACGATTCGGATTCTGCTGACAGGATACACCGATGTTGAAGACTTGGTAGAAGCAATTAATGCAGGTCAAGTTTTCAAGTACATCACCAAACCGTGGAATCCTGAAGAGCTCAAATCAGTTATCAATCAAGCGTCAGAAACTTACAAATACTACAAGCAGCGCAGCGTTGCACTGCGCCGCGCTTTACGCAAGGAATCTCTGTTTAATGAGGTGATGGGCGTGATTCGCGGGTCGCTAGATTACTCTAGTATGGTACAAACTATTGTTCAAACCGTAGGTCAAACTTTTGAGGCCAACTATTGTATGCTGCGGCCGGTAGAGGTCGATCGACTATTACCCAGTACCTTTCCCTACCAAGCCCAAAACGCCGAACCTAGCAGCTTTTCTTTTGATGAAAATTTGCTGGTTCAAGCCGTAGCCAGCCGCCAAACTCAAGTCAGCGCCAACAGTGGGGCTGACGGTAACTCGGTTGAGATTGCTGTGCCCCTAACTTATCAGCAAGACTTGCTGGCGGTACTAGCCCTGTGTCAGCAAGGTGGCACTAACCCTTGGTCGGGAGAAGAGATAGAGTTAATAGAAGGTGTAGCAGCTCAAGCTGCTCTCGCCCTGTCTCAAGCTAAGCTCTATCAGCGCACTCTGGATTTAGCCAATCAGATGCAAAACGAGTTGGAGGTGGCCCGCCAAATCCAAACAAACTTGTTGCGCCAAAGTTGGCCGGATTTTGAAACTGTCAGGGTGCAAGCTTGTTGCTATCCCGCGCGGGAAGTTGGCGGCGACTTTTTTGAGGTCTACGTCCACTCTCAAGGGGATATTTGGATAGCTGTGGGAGATGTTTCCGGTAAGGGTGTTCCGGCTGCTCTATTTATGGCTAGCGCGATTTCGGTGATGCGGCGCGAACTTTCTCAAGAAGTTTCTCCCGAACCCGAGAGAGTGATGCAGAATATGAACAGCAGTATGGCTGACGATCTGATCGGCAACAACCATTTTATTACAATGGTTGTAGCTCGTTACACTCCGTCAACAGGACACCTGGCTTTTGCTAATGCTGGTCACATTTATCCGATCGTTTGGTCTAACTCAGAGGTGAAAGCTCAAGCAGCTAGCGGTGCAACGCCAGCAGAGCCGAATTTCCTCAAAGCTCGCGGTATTCCCTTGGGGATATTGCCAGTCTGGAAAGGTAAAGCTGGTGCGATCGAATTAAAGTCAGGAGATGTATTTCTGCTGACAAGTGACGGGATTACTGAAGCTAGCGTGACCACTAAGGCGGTCGCAGGGGGCGAAGAAACCCGTTCTATGCTACAACAAGAAGGGCTTTGGCAACTTTTGATTCAAGAGCCTGGTTCTTTCAACTTGGACAATTTGTTGGCTTACATCCGAGCTGACAATCCCGTTCAGGAAGACGACCAAACCATACTCTCTCTGGAGGTTCTCTGAATCTGTCAGTCATGCCGACGAAGAGTCGGGGGCTTTGGGTCTCAAAAACTCCAGCCGTCAGTTTAGGGCCTACAGATTAATACAGAGAACGCGGGCGATGCTCTTCTGCAAGCTTCGCTAACGGCAAAAGTTACAGAACTAGCGCGTCAGTCGATTTGAGATTTGAGATTTGAGATTTGACTCTCGCATTCAATCGCGGGAGCTTGAACTTTCCTCTAAAATTTGGATCTCTCCACGACGGTGGTAAGTGGCACGGTATCCGTTTTTTGGGCGGGGTAAATGCCTAACTTTTAACTGATGCTTTGCGATCGAGGCTTTCAAAAAAATTGTATTGCATCGATCGCCCGCCATTGAGTATCCTCTATGTAGCGGCAAATATTAACGCCAGATAAATTTGGTGCGTCATGTTTCATAAAACTAATACGGGATGCGGGAAACTCAGAGACTTTAGTCCTTCCTAGGAAAGCGACGCGGAGGACTTTAGTCCCCGTGTTCTTCGTAGTATGATACAATTTAGATTGTGAGTAAGAACAAAAACATCTACGTCTTGAAACATCCTAGTATCGGAGAAATCCCTGCAACTTAGTACGCCTATTGAGAGGCAACACAAAAAGAGCTAATAATGGCAGGATGTCGAGCGTACCGCGTCTTGGCTTAGTGATGGATTCTGAAAGCATTAGAAACAACAATCATTAGCTAGTAACTATCGCTTGACGATGAGTGACTAAGTAGACGGCGCTTGACGGTCGTAACGAGATTAGATTTAGGTCACACCCTTTGTCTAATTCTGTCAGTAGAATCTCAGCGGCTTTAGCCCGCTCGAGTGTCAAACCTGGTCTGAAGACACAGGGTTTTCAAACTTACGGGATTTTTTTATGAATACTGAGCTTCATGTGCCAAGCGACTTGCGGTTTTTAACAATAGTTGAAAATTGGTTGCTGAGCAGTTTGGAAGTTGAGCTAGGAGAGCACGTCGATTGGCCGCGTCAGTCGAATCGTTTGCGCTTGGTGTTAGCAGAAGCCTATTCTAACGTGATCCGCCATGCTCACAAAGATCAACCCAATCTGCCAGTTTTAATTCGCTTGAATTTAAAAAATCGGGATATTGGTTTAGAAATTTGGGATTACGGTAAAGGTTACGAAATGGATACTTACAGTCCCCCGAGGCCGGAAGCTAAACAAGAAAGTGGCTATGGCTGGCTGATTATGAGCCGACTTATGGATCGGGTGGACTACACTTTGCAATTAGACGGTCGTAACTGTCTGAAGTTGGAAGCGAGTTTGCCGGAAAAATCTTAATTAGTCATTAGTCATTAGTCATTAGTCATTAGTGATTGACAATGTTTTTGATTCTAGTGGTTGTCTGTCGCACCGTTTAGTCATTAGTCATTAGTCATTAGTGATTGACAATGTTTTTGATTCTAGTGGTTGTCTGTCGCACCGTGCGGTGACAGCCACTTTTTCTTGCAATCTCGTCCCTCTCTAACCAGACTCTAAGATTGTAGAGCCGAAGGAAGAAGAAAGAATTAAGAAGAAACAAGCAACAGTAGCTGTAGGGTGCGTCGCTATTAAAAATCCGTAAAGAAAAGCGACTTTTAGAGTAGCGACGCACCTCTATCGCGAGTTAAGCAAACAACTCCTCGTTTTACTCATCCCCAACAATTATGTACCAATACTTTTTATAAATCGTATAACATAACAACGTTTTAGCTGTCGGCTGCGGTTGCTCTAGGTACTGTTGCGGGCTGATAAATACTGAAAAAATCGGCTTTCTATAGCGTTGGCTATGCTTAGATAGATGGGAGCCTCTCAGTTTTGATTTTATAGTGCTGTCCCCGAAGAGCGATATATTCAACACTCGCTTTTCGGGGATAGCACTGTAAAAAAATTGCTTTTTTGCATTCATTGGGATGCTCCCTCTGGAGATGAGGTTATTCCTCACTATAAAACAATTTCATTGCGGTCGCTTTCTTGGCAATTACCAATTACCAATTTGTGCCTCACTCCCTGGATAATTCCTATATTAAGAACCGAATTTCTTAGGTCGCAGAGTCAGCAATTCTTGGGGAGACGCTAAGAGTTTGACGGTAACAGAAAGAATTTCTTGCTGAAAATTGAGCAGAAAAACCCATCCGACATTAATACCAAATGCGGGAGTTTGCACCCGGCCGCTGACCTGAATTTCAACTGTGCCATCTTCTAAAATTTTGCTTGCACTTTGCTGGGGTTCGAGATGCATTCCTGGCGCTTCTGTTTTTAGATAACGGGCGATCGAGCTTTTGCCGATAATTGGCTCTTCAAAGGGCGCGTGCAGAACCCCGTCCTCAGCAAACAAATTAGCGGTCGCTTCAAAATCGCCCGCGTTAAAAGTTTCAAAATATTGCTCTAGCGCAGGCTTTGTGAGACCGACGATATTTATAGAGCGAGTTAAAATAGGTCGAGTTGTGGCGGTCATATAAGAAATGATTGGAGATGAATGAATCTAATGTAATCATTCTCTTGGTCACAGCAAATCCATCAAAAGATATAGCTAGGGTCATAAATTTTATCTAAAAAAAATCAATAATGCTATGCGCCTCCTGGAGCTTTGAGGCCGATCGACCGAAATTGTACCAGTTACCAAAAATAATGCAACTGTAGGCAAGTCGCAAACCCTTATGCCATCAGCCATTCCCAATCCTTGAATCCTTCAAATCTCAAATCAAAAATCGAAAAATCTCAAATCTCAAATCAACTAAACCCAGACACCTCGTGGCATCTGGGTTGCTGTAGAGTCTTTGTTAAACAAGAAGATGCTATTTGCGCATCAAATTCATCAATTCCTTAGGAGAAGCCAACAAGTCGATCGCCACAAAGAAAATTTGACCTTGAGGATCGAGCATAAACCGCCACGCGATGTTCATACCCACATTGGCGCCGAACCAAGGAGTTTCGACTTTACCCGTGACTTTGACTTGGCGGTAGCCATCTTCAGCAGGCTCCGACACACCTCGCTCGGGCAGCATTTTCAGGCCGATGCACTCTTCCCGCATATAGTTGAGGATAGCTTCGCGACCGACGATCGGCTTTTGGAAAGGCGGTTGGAGAGCACCGTCTTCAGCAAATAAACCGACGGCTGGGGTGAAGTCGAAGGCGTTCATGTTGTCGATGTAGCTGAGCACAGTTTGCTCGCTGATACCCTCAATCTGGGTTTTCACTCGCTCTGCTACAGCGGTTGGAGTGCTGCGAGGAGCAGAGCGTTTGCCGTATTCTTGGCTGAAATCGGGATCGTAGCCCATGTGAACTACGGTGTTGCGAAGTACAGTAATTTGTTGACCCGGATCGAGCTTCTTGATGGTTTCAAGGACTTGGGTTGCTTCGGGAGACATTTGATAGCCAGCAGGGATGGGAGCGACAGCGCCCTGTTTCATCAACTGTCCCAACTCGTACCAGAAACCGAGTTTAGTATTGACGCGCAATGAAGTGTAAATCCGGCCGATGGTGGTGTCGGCGTTGCTGGCTAGGTCAAACATGGTTTTGCTTTGAGCAGCCGGCGACATCTGTTTGATTTCGCCCAGGACGCCTTCAACCAGCGCCATGCTGGCTACTCCCGGGGCGGCTGCGGTAATGGAAATGCCCATTTCCGTGTAAGCATACCAGAGCAGTGCGAGTTGGTCTTCAACGCTGAGTTTGTAGAACGAGTCCGTGGTGGCCGGAACAGCACTAGCAATCTCGGTGTTCGAGAAAATAGATTGAGCTGATTGAATGCTAACTGCCATGTTTATACTGTGGGATTCGCTGTAGGTTTGATTTCCGTACTTGAGATGTGCGAATCGAATTCTCCCTTAATTAAAATTATGTAACGTTTTTGACAAATTACAGTTCAAATTTATAAATATAAAGATTGTGAAAGTATTATGAATTCTGTCGTAAAATCAGTCTAAATATTAATAGACTTATAGCCCATTTTGTGATATGGTTTTTTATCCGATGAAAATAACAATTAATAGCGATCGCATTAAGCAAAAAGGCCTAGAGTTGGGATTTCACAAAGTCGGGATCGCCTCAGCAGACGCAGATGTCGATCGAGAAAAACAAAGATTGCAGGCTTGGCTGGACAAGGGTTATCAGGCGGATATGGCATGGATGGCTAACCCGAAACGGCTGGATATTCGATCGCTCGTGCCAGATGTGCAGTCATTAATATGTGTCGCCCTCAATTACTACACGCCTCACCAACGCCCCGAGAATCCCCCGTTGGAGGGGGGGGACGATGCAGTCAGAGAGTATGCTAAAATCTCTCGCTACGGCTGGGGGCGGGATTACCACAAAATTTTGCACAAAAAACTGAAGCTGTTAGCAAATTGGGTGCGATCGCAAGGCGAAGGAATTGAAGCACGGTATTATGCTGATACCGGGCCGGTTCAGGATAAAGTGTGGGCGCAGCGGGCGGGGATTGGCTGGATGGCTAAAAATGGTAATGTAATTTCGCGAGAATACGGTTCTTGGGTGTTTTTGGGCGAAATTTTGACTAATATCGAGTTAGAGCCGGATGCGCCACACACCGAACATTGCGGTACCTGCACTCGCTGCATCGAGGCGTGTCCGACGAAAGCAATTACTGAGCCTTTTGTCGTGAATGCCGATCGGTGCATAGCTTATCATACGATCGAGAATCGAGCCGAAAAACTGCCCGACGAAATTGCATCTAATTTACAAGGTTGGGTAGCAGGTTGCGACATTTGTCAAGATGTTTGTCCCTGGAATCAGCGATTTGCCAAACCAACGGATGTTGCAGAATTTGAGCCTTATCCTGAAAACATAGCACCGACACTTGCAGAATTAGCGGAGATTTCCGATGAAGAATGGAACCGCCGATTTACAGCTTCGGCACTGCGGCGAATTAAACCCGAAATGTTGCGGCGGAATGCGAAAGCAAATCAAATTAATAGTCAGTTGACAGTTGACAGTTGATAGTTGTCAGTAGTTTCAGTCTTTTTTTCCTTCTTTCTGACATCCGTTACATCCCGTACATTGCTCGTTGCCGAACTTCCTTCTTTTAAAATCGATGTCTGCAAACGAACCTACCAAGAAAAAATGGTGCGTCAGTTTTGAGATGGTTGGCAGGAAATAACAATTATCGCAACTGACACACCCTACTTGATAGTTATTTATGTCTAGAGTTTGTCAGCTTGGCAATTCTCAAATAGTTGCATTTAAAATGTATAATGCAATGGGGCAGCGTAGCTCAGTGGTAGAGCGATCGCCCCGTCAATCGATTTTAGATTTTAGATTTTAGAGGCGACCCCACGGATAAATTCGGGGGAAGAGAGGATTTTAGATTTTCGATTTGGGATTGATTCCACGGATAAATCATTCGCTTGTCAAGGCGAGAGACAACCGTTTGATTCGGTTCGCTGCCACCAGCAACGTAGTTTAAATGGTAGAATTCCCTGGAGTATACCGGGAGATGCGGGTGCGATTCCCGCCGTTGCTATCTTTTTTTTGCGTTAACAATCAAAAGGCAATGAGTAATATAGAAGAGATTTCCCCCTCGTGATTTAATCTTCCCCAATGACCAAAGTAATTATTTTTGATTTTGACGGTACTTTAGCAGATACAATCGATATTCTTCTGAACATCACCAACCGTTTGTCAGCAGAATTCGGCTTTAAGTCTGCGACAAAAGATGAACTCGCTCAATTAAGCAACTTAACTTCTTGGCAAATCCTCCGGTATTCTGGCATTTCTATCTTCAAATTCCCGCTGCTGATTAGAAAATTGAAAGCAGAGTTACGCAGTGAAATTCCTAAAATTGAATTATTTGCGGGAATTAAAGAAGTTTTGCTAGAGTTAAAAAACCTTGGCTTTCAATTGGGGATTATCACCTCTAATTCCCAAGAGAATGTCTTAGCCTTGCTAGAAATCAACGGGTTGCAAAACACTTTCAGCTTTATTTACTCGGGTTCAACTTTTGGCAAACATAAAGTTATTAATAAATGGCTGAAAAAAGAGCATATAAATCCTGAAGAAGTCGTGTATGTAGGAGATGAAATCCGAGATATAGATGCTGCTAGAAAAACTGGTATTAAGGTAATTTCGGTAAGTTGGGGTTTTAATTCTCAGGAAGTTTTGGCTGCACACAATCCCGATTTTTTGATTGAACGGCCTCAGGAATTGCTCGATATTATGAGTAATCTGGGAAGACTGTAACTTTTTGTAAAGAAATATTTTACATTGTAAAGTAGTAAATACTTTATGTCCGGACAGGTTGAAGAAATTGATTGAGGCTGATATAAAGAAAAAGGAAAAGATTTACTCGATCGCTCAAAATAAAGAGGAACAGTATTATGTCTGCCTTTGAAACTTTCTTGACGTTCGGCTTTGCTTCAGTTTTCGCCGTAGCTACTTTAGCAACTTGGTTGCGTTTCACCAACCCGCCTTCTGCTAAGCGCAATTAGTTCTCTTATTTTTTGAATTTGGTATAATATTTTGAGAAAAGCAATCCCAAATGCTTTTAGCGATGGGATAGGTCGTGGGCGTAGCTCAGCCGAGGCGGGTCAATCCGCTCGAAGTGAAAGCGAAAGGGGAGGGACTTGATGCCTCCCACGTCATGTCATAGATGACTATACTTTTACCAGCTATTAGAGTCGGGTTTCTTAACCTGATGGATAATTCGCCGAAACCCTGTTTCTCGGGAAATGTTTTGCCATCCATATAGATATTTTCTCAGAAACCAGGTTTCTTAGACTTTGCATAATTAAGAGAAACCCGGTTTCTCTCGAAATGTTTTGCTACCCAGCAGATATTTTCTCAGAAACCGGGTTAGGAACTGTAACTTAATTTATGGACAAAGCTACCCATCCTTGACTATTTGGGTAGCTTTTTGAGCAAATTGTGGCCGCGCGAGACTATTTGCCC
>NZ_JAEQCB010000199.1:0-8175 GCF_020738785.1 Microcoleus sp. PH2017_05_CCC_O_A
CACCAAGCCGCCGCCCACAGAGTAAAATTACCGATGAGAGTCATCGCCGCTTGCAGGGTAACAATCCATTCTAGGGCTGGGGAGTTGTCGAAAAAGTGCCACGTACAGGCGCACATAGCGCTGACAAGGGCGGGCAGCATTCCGACAGAAAGGGCCCACCAAGCTCGGTTTTGAGTGACTTCGCCGTAAGTCCAAATTAACCAGATGGCGGCAATCCACTCGACGACGCTAGAGACATGAATAATCCAGGTAGGAATTGACAAAGCGTGCATTTTTTGTATTGTGAAGGAAGATGTGTGGCAGTTGACAGTTGACAGTTAGCAGTTGACAGTTGGCAGTTGGCAGTTGGCAGTTGACAGTTGACAGTTGGCAGTTGACAGTTGGCAGTTGACAGTTACAGTAGTGCTGTCCCCGAAGAGCGAACTTCGTCATTTGACAGTTGACATTTACACCGTTTATGCTAGCAGGTTTGCGGTGCTATTCATGAAGTTATTTGTGCGAATAGCGATCGGGCGGTTGTGATATTTTGTTGTTTTCAAAAGAATCTTTTGGTAACAATAATTAGGTATTGTAATAGTTATATTTGATTCCAAACAAAGAGTAGAAATGCGAGCAATTTTGTGCGGCTATTACGGAAAAGGCAACGGCGGCGACGAGGCGCTGTTGGCTTCGCTACTGCAAATGTTACCAGATGGCGTGACGCCGATCGTCCTTTCTGGCAATCCTGTCGAGACAAATCAGCGGTACGGAGTAGCTGCGCGCGATCGCATGAATGCGTTTGGTGTCCTCGATACACTCCGCAGCGCTGACGCCCTAATCTGGGGTGGCGGTAGTTTAATCCAAGACAGTACCAGCCTTGTCAGCCCTTTTTACTATGGTGGCTTGATGGGATTAGCGCAGCAGATGGGCTTAAAAACTGTTGCTTGGGCCCAGGGAATTGGCCCTTTAAATCGTGAGATTACTCGTAAATTATCTCAGCGGTGTTTTGGTGGATGCACAGCCGTCAGCGTGCGCGATAAAGGCTCAGCTACCATACTTGCAGATTGGCAAATTCCCTTTACATTAGCGCCCGATCCAGTGTGGGCTTTGGAAAATTCCCCCGTCTCCGGTTTGTGGGATTTGCCGTCGCCGAGAGTTGCGGTTTGTTTGCGATCGCACTCTACACTAACACCCGCCCGTTTGTCAATCCTAACTCAAGCTTTAGTTGACTTTCAAAAAGCCACTCGCACCTTAATTTTGCTGCTGCCTTTCCAAGCTTCCCACGACTTAGAAATTGCCAAACATTTGCACGAAGCGCTGCCGAAAAGGAGCCGCATCCTGAGTTTAGACGATCCGAGAAAGTTGAAAGGAGTGTTCCGGGGAGTCGAAATGGCGATCGGGATGCGCTACCACAGTTTAATTATGGCAGCATCCGAAGAATGTCGCTGTTTTGCCCTCAGCTACGATCCCAAAGTCAGCCAATTGATGGACGAGTTAGAAATGCCGGGATACTTATTATCAGAATTGCCCGAAGATCCCTATTTAATCAGCAAAACCTGGATGGATCACTATGCCAACGGCGCCGCACTATCGCCAGACAGGATAAAATTTATTGTAGGGCGATCGCTCTTTCATAAGGAAGTATTGCAAACCGCACTCCAGCAGTCTCAGTAAACAGTTGATAGTTGACAGTTGACAGTTGACAGTTTACCTGGAACAGCACAGTTTTGATGGCGGGGAGGCTGAATCTATTTTTTGCTAAGAGGTAAAATATTATGACAGTAAGTACAGCCGACATAAAAATTACCTGGGAAAAATTGCCAGACGATTTCATCTTAGACGAGGAACCAGTGGAAAATATCGACCAACCATTACTCGCCGCCGCCCTGCGCGAAATCCTAGAAATTGCCGGACTATTGTTAGAGGGAATCTTAGTTGCGCCGAATATGTGTGTGTGCGCGACATTAAACGACAAGCTAGTTACCAAAGCGCCAGATTGGTTTTATGCCCGCAACGTACAACCGCTTGCTGCCCCCGAAATTCGCCGCAGTTACACCCCAAACTTAGAAGGAGAAATCCCGGATATCGCGCTGGAGTTTTTATCAGCTAATCAGTACGACGAATATTCAAGTAAACCAACTTTTCCCCCGGGAAAATGGTTTTTTTACGAGCAAATGCTGCGAGTACCAATCTATGGTATTTTTGAGCCTGCGGCAGGATTGCTAGAAGTGTATCGGTTGAATTCATCAGGAAGATATGAAGCACAGCAGCCGGATGAAAACAATCGTTATTGGATTGCAGGAGTTGGCTTGTTTCTAGGTGTTTGGTACGGAACAAAAGCTGAAAGAACCGGATATTGGTTGCGTTGGTGGGATGAGAGCGGACAAATGTTATTGTGGGGTGCAGAGATGGTGGAAAGGGAAAGGCAGCGAGCCGATCGACTAGCCGCACAATTAAGAGCAGCAGGCATTGAACCAGAAGCTTGATACAATAATTAGAAATGAAAAATCCTAACACTGCGATTTTTTATTTCTAAATTCATCTACCTTAATCCGCGTTAATCTGCCCGCATCAGCGGTTAAAAATTACATTCAGGAGACAGCAAAATTGGCAAGAGTTAGAGTTCGGGAACACGTAAATCCCCTATCGATGAGATATCAAACATCCGCCAGTGCCCCAGATTGGACGAAAATATATAGCGACTTAAATTTGCCACTGCATTTAGATATCGGCTGCGCCAGAGGCAGGTTTTTGTGGCAAATGGCGCAAATCCAAACTGATTGGAATTTTCTCGGATTAGAAATTCGGGAACCTCTGGTGGATGAGGCGAATCTTTGGCGTGACGAAAAAGGCTTGACAAATCTGCACTATTTGTTTTGCAATGCTAATAGTTCCCTGAAACCAATTTTAGAAACACTTCCCGCTGGCACTTTGCAGCGAGTTAGCATTCAATTTCCCGATCCGTGGTTCAAGAAAAAGCACCACAAGCGGCGGGTGGTACAGCAGGAATTAGTCGGCGAGTTGGCGACTTATCTGGCTGTTGGCGGTGAAGTGTTTATTCAATCGGATATTGAGGAAGTAGAAGTCGAAATGTGCGATCGCTTTTCATCTCATCCTAGCTTTAAACGCACAAATAACGGTGAATGGTTAGCAGAAAATCCCATGCCTGTAGCCACTGAAAGAGAAATTGCTACTCTCAAACGCGGGGAACCAGTTTATCGCGCAGTGTTTCAAACATAAAACGTATTGTTTCACCAATAAAGCCCGCCGAATTAATTGCGATGTTTCACAAATAAAGCCCGCCGAATAGAATTCGGGGCTACACAAACAATGTCCGCGGAGGTGGACTGAAGATAAGAGTATCAATAAAAGCTGATTTGGTGTTTGAGATCGTATCAAATTCATTAAAAATTACATTAAACCTCTTGCAAAAATCCTTTTAACCAAATTTTGGGACGGGCTAGAAGCCCATCCCACAAGAAAAAAGATTGTTGTGGGATGGCTTTGAGCATCGTCCTAACTATTTTTGCAAGAGGTCTATTTTATACTATTTCTTTAAATTGGCATTTATCTCTTTTATTGAGTCCGTGGAGGCGGACATTGTTTGTATAGGCGCGAATTCTATTCGCCCGGATTATTCTGTTTATTTTAACCCGGAATTTGGGGAGGTTCGGGGTTTGTTGGTTTCGACTTGTTTGTCGATCGCACTTCTGTAACTATCCACCACATGATTCGGCATCACATCCCCATTAGGCGCCAAAAAAGCCCACTCCTCACCCACGTGCACATATTCAGTCTTAAAGAACACCGTAAAAGGCACCAGCGTAATAGCATCCGCCAAATTTACCACTCGATAGCTGTTCGGTACAACTCGATTGTGCTCCCTCGCAAACACCGGATCGCCCACCCTCGGACTGCCATAAGTATACAACTGCACCTGCTTTTTCAACCGAGGAACATTCACCGCAATGTCGATCGCAGCCAAAGTCGCGATCGCAGCACCCAAACTGTGGCCCGATAGATAGCAAGGAACCGACGGATTCAGCTTTTTGGCAATGTCCAGCGTTTGAGTGGCAATATTGCTGTAGATGGTTGAAAAACCGGGATGAATTGTACCGTAGGACTTACTAAAAACCTTACTTTCTTTTGTAGCGTAGGCAGGTAATTTTTGCTGGAATATACTTGGTCATACACTAACTCTAAATATCAATATAGCGGTTCTCAAAAAAGTCAGGTACGTTGTTGGGCTTTAGCCCTCTTATGTGTATAATATAGTAACCGAAGTCGCATGAAAAAATTCATTTATAGTCATACCTCATCTTTCGCTCGAAAGGCTATATCAAAAAACGGGTTTTTTACCTAATCTGCTGGCTGCAATCTAATGATTTTAATAAAAAACCCAGTTTCTCACCTCGTCCTTAATTGCTACTTTCCCACTGTCAACAAAGGTTTCCCTCATAATTGAGGTTCAATTCCAGCCGATCGCAATTGAGCGCGCAATTGCTCTAATTCTTCTTGAGCGCGATCGGCCCTTTGCCGTTCTTGTTCAGCCCTTTGCCGTTCTTGTTCAGCCCTTTGCCGTTCTTGTTCAGCCCTTTGCCGTTCTTGTTCCGCCCTTTGCCGTTCTTCCTCAACTCTTTCAAAGCCAGTTAACAGCAAATTCCCTTCACTATCCCACCAGCGCAGCCAAGGTAACTCAACATTTTGATACCTTCCCTGCCAAATTCCCAATTCCACTCCTAACGGTGGAATTGGATAATGACCGCGATCGTTTGCCGGAAGTAAATGATAGCTACGGCCTACTAAATGGTAAACTTCGACACTCGCCTTAGTCACCTCATAAATCCCGTAAAATTCCGGACGGATGACATTTTCGTAAATCCAGAATTTGCCAGGTTTAGTTTCCTGTTGACCAGTTCGCAACAAAGGCGTTCTATCTCGTTCTTCTGCACCATTTCCCGACACAAATTCTAACACAATTAATGGTGCTAAAAACTCTTGCCACATCACATAAGAACGACGCACTTGACCGTCAAATGTTGGCGGGACATTTGGCACGTAAAACCAATCAGGTGCTTCCGCACCACGCTCTAGTGGCTCAGTCAATCGCCAATAAATCCCGCTATCTTGACCGATACAGTAATCAGCATCTGGATGAATGCTTTGGAGGATCGGAGTAATAGAATCAGTTAACAGAATGCTTTGGGGATGTTCTTGAAAGTTTTTCACAAAAGTGCCGTCGGATTCTGGTAGCTGAGTGTGATCCGGCCAACCTGCGGGGTTGTTTTCTACATCTAGGGAGAATTTCATGGTTTTATTTTGGTGACAGGTATTAATCAAGAATGTCTTTAATTTTTTTCTCAAACTCCTCTTGACTTATATTACCATTTATCAAGTCATCAGTGAGAGATTTAATCGGATTTTCTGTTACTTGAGGTGGAGAGGCGATCGCCCCAATATTCGCCTCAAACAAAGCCGCCCCTTCCGGTTGAGAACTATCGAAAACTTCCTTGAGTTCCGCTGCATTCATTTGGCGGCCGCTAGCATAATAAAGGTGAGTCGCCTTTCCCACCCTCCAAGTCAGTGCAAACAGCGACGAAGCCACCGCAAAACCGCCCACAAACGGCACAAACAAACCCAAACCATACATCGATATCCAAGCCATAAACGCTACCCAAAAAGAACCAAAACCCCCGAACAGATTGCCTCCGATCGCCAGCGCATCTTGACCTTTTGGATAGCCCCATTTTGCCCCAATATCCCGCATCATTTTTAATAGCAACACGCTCGCCACCAGTAGCGTCACCGTCATACTTCCCGGCAGCGGGTTGAGTCCCAAAATAGCAGATCCAATGGCATAATCTATAATCAAGTCGCGGATTTATTTGTTGATTTCGACAAGGTTTGGTGCGCGGGCGATCGCTTCCATTTCCTCTGAGGTTTTTGGAGAGTTTTTAGACATAAGATTTAGTCTTTATGAAAATCTATAAAAACTCTTGTGGGGCAGGCAAGATGCCTGCCCTATACAGGCTTTTATGGAGAGATATATTCTAATCTAAACCCAAGACGGCAGCCACATCCTAATTTTCCATTCCATTTGTGACAAAGGCAATCCCAAATAGAGAGGCATCCAGAAAATAAAAGCACCCAAAACCATAAAAATTATTGTTACCCCCATCCCTCGGAGGCGAGTTTGTGGGCTGTGCAGCCACCTGTCAGTCCACCAAGCAAGTGCTAAAGCTGCAAACACAGAACAGCCCATATAATGGTACAAAAATACGCAGCGAGTCACCTTCACCCAAGGCAGCAAATTAGCCACCCAATTAACTATTAAATACAGCGCCATCCACATTTCAGTAGTCGGCGGAAACAAAATCGGCCGCTGCTGTTCGATCGCGTCAACAGAAGCCACCCGGCGCGTTTCCCTCCACACTAAAACCCGGTGAACCAAAACTCCTATTACTAGCAGTAAAGCTAAAGTTGACAGCCACCAAAGCAAAGGATTTCCCATCGCGTGAACATCAAGAATTACCGGGTTTACACCGCTGGGTAAAGGCGGCAAAACTGGATCGGATTGTGCGTTGCTGCTAATACTTTTGTAGAAGTAGACTATCGGGCGCAGCATCAAAGGCCAACTGTACCACGCCGAACAGTAAGGATGCACGTCAGGCCCGCTTTTAATCCGCTGGTGATAAGTCAAAATTTCCGTTTGCATCTGCCAAAAGTTGGGAGTTGGATTGAGATGCAGGTGAGGAATCCAGGAGATGCTGTAAACTAAAACAGGAATCACAGCTAGACTCAAAATTACTTCTAAGAATTTGAGTTGAGTCAGTCTTTGTACGGGACTTTCGGGCGGCAGGAGAGCAGGATTTACCTCGGCACTCTGTTCTTCATCTCCTCGGTTTCCTTGGATTAAACGCACTACCCAAGCGCAGATTAAAATTAGATACGTACCGAATAGAAACCACAGCCCATTCCATTTGATAGCAGCAGAAGCACCGAAACCTATTCCTGCTAGCACCAGCCAAAGCCACCGCTTTTTGCCTTCTGATTCTACGGATTTTAAAATAAATAGTTGTCCTAAGATTCCGAACAAAACTAGATAAATGTTGTTGAGCGCGTAGCGAGATTCAACTAAAAATAAACCGTCGCAGGCGATAAAGAAAGCAGCCAGAAAAGCAAAGGTGTGGCGTCGCACTAGCTGATAAGCCAGAGCTCCGACAACTAGGGGAATAAAGGAGCCTGTGAGAGCATTTAGCCAGCGGTAATCCCAAGGGGAAAGCGTTGAGCCGGCTAGACCGTTGACGGCTGTTTTGCCGAAGGGGAGGTGAGTGCCGATCGTAATCCCGATCGCAATTATGTACTGACTCAGCGGCGGGTGAGCGTTGAAAAAAGGTGTTTTAGTCAGATAATCGTTGGCAAACTTCGCGTAATAAACCTCGTCAAATACGAAGGCGTTAAATCGCTCCAGTTCCCAAAAGCGCAGAGTCAAAGAAAATAGGAACACACCGAGCATTCCTAGACCAAAAACAAGAGTGGATCTGTTGAATTGTTTTTTGTTGAGTTGCATAAAATAACCGAAAATAGTAGATGCTAGATTTGGGGGCGATCGCTAATTTTAAAATAATCAGTTGAAAAGAGCGTAAAAATTACTATTATGACTTTTAACCTTCGCTGCTACAAACCCGATGCAGGCAATAATGCTTGTCACGTGGGGCGATCGGCGGTAGCGACTATTGTTTCACAATATGCTGCCTATGTAATTGCCACGCAGGCAGGAAAAACGCATATGACAAGGTGCGATCGACTATGATACCGATTAACAAGGTCTGGTTTAAGGCGGGTGTTTATGAATCTCAGGCTGTGGGTTTGGGGGATAGCTGTAGGTGCAAGTATCCTCCTAGGAGTTCCAGCGGTGGCGGCACCCAGTGCGATGCAAATTAGTCAAGGGGTATCGCAGCAGGGAGGGGGAAACACTGCTGCTGCGGCTGAAAAATCCTTGAAAGAAGGGCTCCAACTGTACCAGCAAGGGACGGCGGAATCTTTAAAAGGTGCGATCGCCAAGTTTGAAGAAGCATTAAAACTGTATCGAGAAGCGGGCGATCGCGGTGGAGAAGCTGTCACCCTCAACAACATCGGCAAAGTCTACTCAGATTTGGGAGAGAAACAGAAAGCGCTAGAGTATTACAGCCAGTC
>NZ_JAEQCB010000200.1:0-11437 GCF_020738785.1 Microcoleus sp. PH2017_05_CCC_O_A
TTGAAGTGATGCAGGAAGTGGCGAGTCGGATGGCGGCGGATGGCGAACAAAATGCGGGTTTTTTGCAGCAATTGGCGGGGCAAATTAGTCAAGCTTTGGGTCAAGGGACGCAGGGAGGGAATGCAGACCGCGATTCTGCTTATCTGCAATTGATTAATGCGCTGCTGAGTTGTCCTAACGGTGAGGAACCGCAGATTTTAAGTGCTAACTCGGAATTCCTGGATCTGGGGTTTATGCAAGCTTGCGAGGCAGTAGCGGCAAGTTTGGCAGAGCAAGGAGAGGAAACTCAGGCTAATTATTTGCGAAATCTTGCCAGTCAGGTAGGGGAATTCTTGGGCTTCACATCCTATCGGGACAATGATGTTGAGAATAAGTCGCCAGATGATTATGAAGGGTTTTTGCAATTGCTGTTGAAGACCGAGTATGATAATTTTGGTGGTGATTCACGACACATTTATGCAGTATTGCAAGCAAATCTAGATAAGCTAAATCTTAAGTTGATTCCAGTTATTCAGGAAACGATGACTGGATTCATGGGTGGAATAAACGACCCAAAACAAGCAGAAATATTTGCTGGTTTAATTGGAAATATTGCTATTAAGATTAGTAATTTTCCTAGAGGCAGTAGGGATGAAAATCTAGAAATTGCTATCGCATTTTACACCGCCACACTGGAAGTATACACCCGTGAAGCTTTTCCCGAAAATTGGGCAAGGACGCAAAATAATCTGGGACTTGCTTACCGTAACAGAATCAGGGGAGAGAGGGCAGACAATATTGAAAATGCGATCAGATTTCACACAGCCGCACTCGAAGTCCTCACCCGCGAAGTCTTTCCCCAAGATTGGGCAATGATGCAAAATAGTCTGGGAAATGCCTACAGTAACAGAATCAGGGGAGAGAGGGCAGACAATATTCAAAGGGCGATAGCATTTTACACAGCCGCACTCGAAGTCCTCACCCGCAAAGCCTTTCCCGAAGATTGGGCAATGACGCAAAATAATCTTGCAATTGCCTACTATTCAAGAATCAAGGGAGAGAGGGCAGACAATATAGAAAGGGCGATTGCATCTTACACGGTCGCACTTGAAGTCTACACCCGCGAAGCCTTTCCCGAAGATTGGGCAAGGACGCAAAATAATCTGGGAAATGCCCACAGTAAGAGAATCAGGGGAGAGAGGGCAGATAATATCGAACAGGCCATCACTTTTTACACTGCCGCACTCGAAGTCCGCACCCGCGAAGCTTTTCCTCAAGATTGGGCGCAGACGCAAAATAATCTGGCAAATGCGTACTTATACAGAATCAAGGGAAAACGGGCAGACAATATCGAACAGGCCATCGCCTTTTACACTGCCGCACTCGAAGTCTACACCAGCGAAGCCTTTCCCGAAGATTGGGCAGGGGCGCAAAATAATCTGGCAAGTGCGTACTTATACAGAATCAAGGGAGAGAGAGCAGACAATCTCGAACAGGCCATCGCTTTTTACACTGCCGCACTCGAAGTCTACACCAGCGAAGCCTTTCCCGAAGATTGGGCACAGACGCAAAATAATCTGGGAAATGCCTACTATTCCAGAATCAAGGGAGAGAGAGCAGACAATCTCGAACAGGCGATCGCCTTTTGCACGGCCGCACTCGAAGTCTACACCCGCGAAGCTTTTCCTCAAGATTGGGCGCAGACGCAAAATAATCTGGCAAATGCCTATGGTGATAGAATCAAGGGAAAGCAGGCAGACAATCTCGAACAAGCGATCGCATCTTACACCGCCGCACTCGAAGTCCTCACCCGCGAAGCTTTTCCTCAAGATTGGGCAACAACGCAAAATAATCTGGGAAATGCCTACAGTAATAGAATCAGGGGAGAGAGGGCAGACAATCTCGAACAAGCGATCGCATCTTACACCGCCGCCCTAGCAGTCCGCAGCCGCAAAGCCTTTCCCGAAGATTGGGCGCAGACGCAAAATAATCTGGGAACTGCCTACTATTGCAGAATCAGGAAAGACAGGGCAGACAATATTAAAAGGGCGATCTCATATTTCTCTGCCGCACTCGAATTCTACAGCCGCGAATCCTTTCCGATAAACCATGCTGAAACATTATTGAATTTAGGGCTGGCCTATCGAAAAGTTCCCAATTTGCAGCTAGCTAGTGATACTTTTGCTAATGCCATTAACACCGTAGAATTTTTACGGAGTGAGATTCATTCTGGCGATGAAACCAAGCAGAAATTAGCCGAAGAATGGAATAAACTCTATCGAAATATGGTAGAAGTTTGCATAGAACTAAAAAACTACACCGCAGCCATAGAATACGCCGAACGCAGCAAAGCCCGCAACTTAGTCGAACTCCTTGCCACCCGCGACCTCTACCCCAAAGGTGACATTCCCGAAACCGTTCTCAACGAACTCTCGCGCCTGCGTCGAGAAATTGATGCCGAACAGCGACGACTGGACATCGAACAGACAAATCGTAACAGCAATGGCCGCACAATATCGGGAGAACGCAGCCCCCAAATCGACAACATACAAAGCACCATTCCCGATCAAACCAATCTCATCCAATTACGGAAACAACTCGATAAATTGATTGCCCAGGACATCACACCCATCGACCCCGACTTCGCACTCACCCAAGAAGTTAAAGGCATCTCCTACAGCGAGATTCAATCCCTCACAGCAGAAAATACAGCTATCCTTCAGTGGTACATTACAAGCGACAGACTTCTTGCTTTCATCATCACCCCAGAATCACCAACTCCGATAGTCTGGCAATCTTCAAAAACCGACTTTAAAGCCTTAGAAAATTGGTTCAACGAGTATCTAAAAGACTACCAAGAAAACAAAACTCAATGGCAGCAAAACCTAGCCTCCCGCCTCCAAAGTCTAGCTGATATTTTGCATCTCAACGATCTTCTGGGAAGAGTTGCCAAAAAGTGCGATCGACTAATTCTAATTCCCCATCGCTTCCTGCACCTTCTCCCCCTCCACGCCTTGCCAGTTAGCCGTGAAATCTGGCAGCGGTTTAATTCAGAAACCCCATCTCCCGAACCCACTAATCCTTGCCCGCTAGATTGCTTCAAACAACTGCCGTTTACCGATATAGAAGTACCAGCCATCCGTCAGAATTTCCCACCCGAAAATCAAGATATTCTCATCCAAAATAATGCCCTAAAATCAGTTATAAACGACAGCCGCCTCCGCATCGCCCACTGCGCCCACTTTAGCTGTCACGGCTACTTTAACTTTCAGCAACCTTTGCTATCCGCATTGCTGCTAGCCGACAGCGAATTACCCCCGCCAGCGCCAGCAGAATCAAATCCCAACCGTTATCAACCCTTAAAAAATGGCAATATTCTCGACCTTGACAAATGCCTCACCTTAGCAGACATCTTTGCCCTCGACTTCCGAGAATGTCGCCTAGTAGTCCTCTCCGCCTGCGAAACCGGCATCAGCGACTTTAGCAGCATCAGCGATGAATATATCAGCTTACCTAGCGGTTTCCTGGTGGCCGGGAGTTCCAGTGTAGTACCGACACTTTGGGCAGTTAATGATTTGTCTACTTCATTGCTGATGATAAAATTTTATCAGAATCTCAAAGCCGGGTTAAGCGTCGCTCTTGCCCTCAACAAGGCTCAACTTTGGCTGCGGGATGTTACGGTAGAAAAGTTACAACAGTGGACAAGCAAACTTTCGATACGTCCCTCTCTAAAAGAGGATCTATACGATATGCTCGATCATGTAGACTCCACAGAACAACCACCTTTTCGATCGCATTATCATTGGGCTGCATTTTGTGCAACTGGTCAGTAGAAATCAAATAAGTATGCCGGAAATTAATCAGAAAAATATCAACGCCTTCATACACCTCATCAAAAATCATAAACCCCTGTTTTTGATAGACAATAGGCATGAAGACCTTAATCAAGCAAAAGATACTTTCCGAGAAACAGAGGACGATCTTGCTGATGATATCATTGAATGGTGTGCAAAGTACACCGACATTCAACAAGCATTACGCCAGACTCGCAAAGAGTTGTATCCAGCAGCAACCAAATCTACGGAGGGCGATCGCCTACCCGGAAGCACAAAAATAAATCCTCCACCAAAGTCTTCGCCTCCCAAAGCTGCCAAAGAAACGCTATTAAATGCCATCCAAGAAAGTTTTCCCAACCAGTCAAAATAGAATACTGGGCGGTTGAAATAATAGCAACCCCCAAGGCGATGGGATAAATTGTAGGGTTCCTACATTTTTATTTAGGGTGGGGTCTAATTAATCAATAAAATCCCAAAATCCTGTAGGGGCGGGTTCGCCAACCATCTATAAAACCTACCAAAAATCTCATAAACCCGCCCCATCCCCGCCATTATTCACATGAACATCTTGCGGATAAATTCATGGTACATTTTGATTTTCAGTTGGGTGGGGGCGGGTTTACAAACCATCTATAAAACAATACGGTTCACTTAACGCTTTTTTACAAATTTCATCTCACGATTTTATAGGCAAGACAGGCATTTTTTGCAGTTCAGATTGCTCTTAAGTGAACCGTATTGATCTATAAAACTCACAAAAAATCTCATAAACCCGCCCCATCCCCGCCATTATTCACATGAACATCTTACCGATAAATTAATGGTATATTTGGATTGTCAGTTGGGTGGGGCGGGTTTACAATATTATTTGTTTTTGCCATATATTTTTGGTGAACCCGCCCCTACAAATCGGGTTTATTATAAAAACACAACGTGTCTTATCTGAACAATATTAGGCTCTAGGTGATGAATAGCACTCAATTGATAGGCAAACTTGCCAACCCAAAACTAACGCTGTTTGCCTTTCAATTGTGCAACAACCTTGCCAAAGGCGACCAACAAACTGTAGACAATGCCGACCATTTATGGCATCAATGCGTTGCTTTGGGAAACCTGCTGCAAACTAATCCAAAACTCGATGCTTTACCCGAACACCTTGCTAACAAAAAGAGCCAAAATAGCCAACCAAGCGAGTATTTAGAACTTTATGAGTCAGATGGTGATAGAATCCTATCATTTACGACTCTCAGCCAACCGGACAAAGTATCGCTGCAAGGCGCAATTTATCCGGTGCAACTGCATGACACTTACGCCCTTGACTTGACGCTGCTTGCTACAGATACACTAGAAACCAACCAACTCAAAAATCTAAATTTTCAAGGTTGTCTGCTACCTAATAAAATCCAAGCATCGCTCGGACAAACCCTGCTATTATTTGCCAAACCAGTTGATTTTTCTGGTAATCATCAAGAATTAGCAGTAGCTTGTGTAGAAGCTTTGTTTCAAGATGTAGAAAACCAGCCAAAACCCTATTTAATTGCAGAGGGCCAACTTCTCGGTAGTCCGATTTGTGAATTTGACAATGCTCAAGCAAATCCGAGTTTAAACTGCCATATCCTAGTCTGGTTAAACACAGATGAAAAAACTTCAGAGTTAGAGGATAGTGGTGATTATTATCGTCTGCTGCTGAATTTGTTATGCTGTCGGACTAAAATCCTTTACGTCTATGACAAAGCGGAGCGCTGCAACAAGGAAGCGAGGAAACTGTACAGCCAATTAGAACAGAAGGTGGAAGAGTTTGGCAAGTTAAAATCAGATCCAAAAGAGCGACTGCAACAACTAGAAGATTGGCTGATTCAACTTCCCCAAATCGGGTTTGAGTATGCCCGCTATTTGCGAGATATAGAACTTCACCTAACTACAATTGAAACGAATGCTGACAATTATAGTCACTGGCACAAACAACTTGTCAGTTGCAGCATCGAAGGAACAGATAACTTAGATTTTATCGAAGATTTCTTGAGTGGGAGTTGCCAGATGTTTCAGAAACAGATTAAAATCAACATGAGTTATCTTACCGCAGGACGGCAATTGTTTCAGCAGATGATTGAAACAATCCGAATAATTGTCGAATTGGACGGTCAAAAACAACAAGCAAAGTTTGAAAAAGCGGAAAGAAACAGCGATACCGAATTGCAAAACACGATTCAATCGGTAGGTGCAGGCATCGGTGCAGGCATCGGTGTAGCCGGAATTATTGCTAGCAGCTATCCTCTGATAACTCAAGTTCCAATAGCACCTTTTTCTACATCTTTACCACCGCATCCCTTTGTATTATCCCTTTTCTTCAGTTTGATATTCGGCGCAGGCTTTGGCTTTGGTACTTGGCGGTTGACTCGGAGAATTAAGCCCAAGGATAGAGATGATAGCAATCAGATAATTGGTAGAATACCGGGCGGTTGAAACCGCCGTCTGCATCTCACCATAATTCGAGGTCGCTTATGACTTTTTCTAAATCAATCTTTTTCGTCATATCCTTCGGCAAATAATCAAAGACTTTCTCTAAAACTTCCACAGACACATTGTTCATCAACCAATCATCACTAGAATCATTCCCAAGATTCAAAAAATACCTTAAACGTTCTTCTATCGACTCCTTATCTCCTTTATCCACTTGTCCAACTCGCTCAAACCAATTCCCTTGGGAGTCCTTAAAACAATTAGCATCAATAGTACATATCTGATGCACTAAAGCCAATGAATTGCGATCGAGACCATTTTTGCTGGTCGAGTTAATCGGATATGCTGTTGGCAAACCTTTACAGGTTTCTTGGAAAGTTAAGGGAATCACGGTAAAAGTTTGTAAGCATTCAGACTTATCTTGAAATTGGTCGATTTCCCAAAAGAGATAATGATGCTCTCCTCGCAGAACCCTACTATAATTAATTATCCGTGTACAATCAAGCGTCTTGCATTTCATCTCGTCTGTTTGACTTAAATCATAAATGTGATTGTGATTGTGTTGGCAACGAAGAGATACTTTCTGGGGATTCACTAAATAAATCCAACCTTGACGAGGTGTTTTTCCAGCCACGTTATCACCCTAATTCATTGATTAATTTTTGTCTTTCTGTCTCTAGATTCAGCCTCACCACTTGATCTTGTTGATGGCTATCTTTAACCTCAATCATTGGCGCAGTGCTGTACACATACTTTAGCAACTTTTGGATTTTATCCTGTCCCGAACCTGCCCATTCTTTCCGAATGTTTTCTAGCATTAGTTTTAGTCCTACAGGTAATTCTAAATCATCGATATTACCTGCTTCGGCACCAAGTCGGATAAATATAGTTTCTCCCACAAATTCTTGAACAATTGTTTTGCCATTCATTTGATTTAAGGCGACTATTATGTCTTCGTTCCAAGGGCTATAGTGATAATAACGCCAATTGAGCTGCGTAAGTTGTTTGTTTGTCCATTTGACAGCATAAAGGTCGGCTAAATATAAGAATTTGATTAATTGGTTTTTTGTAATGTGGCCTTTGGTGGCGCAAACAAAATAGTTGATGAGGGTTTCTAGCATGGCTTTGATTTTTTTAGGGTGCGTCGCTATTATAAAAATTCATTAATTCCATCGATAATCTGAGCGCGATGTATCTTACGACTGTTGGGAAAGACTAAAAGATAGGGTTGTTTATTCAACTGTTGAACAACCAAGGTGCGTCGCTATGAGATTGTCGATCGCGACACACCCTACGACTGTTACGATTAAAGAAACCGGGTTTTTCGCAGAATTTACGTCTACAATCGGTATTTTCGTCAAAAACCCGGTTTCTGGACACGTGCGCGCAAGTCCTGAATCGTACTTTAACCGTTACATTTTACTGATGATTCTTTGCACGATTTCTACACCTGTTACCGCTTGCCAGCCAAACAGCCCCAACAGCCCCACATTTAGAAGGATGTGAGTGTATCTCGCCCAATTTTGACCTTTTTGCATGAACGGAGTCAGGGAGGCTGAAATGGCAATTATGGCGGTCATTCCCAAGCCTGCTACTAGGTGCGGGGCGACAAATAGTTTGCCGTTGTTGATGTAGGTGACGGCCATTCCGCCGATCGCACCTGTTACCATCAAGCCTAGCAGCAAAGAGCCCATCTGATGGTGCTTGATATTGAATTTGCCCTTAATTAACTCTTTCTTGACATCACCTTCCGCACTTCTGGTACGGCGGATTTGAATTCCCAGATACAAAGCATAAAATGAGATTGCTAGCAATACCCACATTAAAACTGGGTGGAAGAATTGACTCCAAACTTTCACAGACTGCGGAATTTCCAGATTCATAGTGTTCTCAGGATTAGTAAACATACTTCATAAAACTTAGCATACCAGTAAGTCCGTCTCGTGCGACGGTACAAATATACGGTATGAGAGACTATTATGCCTGCCACTAAACAAGACGCTGTATTGATCCAAGCTGCCAAGACTGGCAACATTATTCACGTCCAAGCCTTACTCGCTAAGGGCGTTGACGCTAACGCCAAAGACTCTGAGGGGACGACGGCTTTGATGTTTGTCGCCCAAAAGGGCTATACGGAAATCGTGCGTATTTTACTAAACAATGACGCTAATGTCAACCTCGCAAGCAGACGTTTTGGCCTCACGGCTTTGATGTTGGCTGCGGCTAACAAACAGGCTGATGTTATGCGGCTGTTGTTGGCTGCGGGTGCTGATGTTGATGCTAAAAATGATGATGGAAGTACGGCTTTGATGGCGGCTTCTCTCAAAGGTGATATCAATGTTGTCCGGCTGTTACTTGATGCTAAGGCTGATGTGAATGTCCGAGATAAAGATGGAGATTCGGCTCTGAAAATAGCTGCTTTGTCGGGACACGAAGCTGTTGTTCAAGCTTTGGCTGATGCGGGTGCTGTTGCTGATAATTCTATGCTATTTTCAGCTATTAGTCAAGGTAGCGCTAAAATTGTCCGAATTTTGCTCGATCGCGCTGCGGATGTTAATCTTAAAAATCAGAGGAGCAAAACTCCTTTGATGCTGGCTGCTACGGCGGACAATTTGGCGGTAGTCGAGACGCTGCTAGCCGCTGGTGCTGATTTGGAAATTCCCGACAAAGAGGGCGAAACTGCTTTAACTTTGGCTGCGGATTGCGGTAATGTTGATGCGGTGCGAGTTTTGCTGGCTGCGGGTGCTAATGCGAATGTCAAAAGTGGAGATGGCGGGACGGCTTTGATGGCGGCGGCTGCTGGGGGAAATTTGCCGATCGCACATATCTTACTAGATGCTGGCGCGGATCTCAACGCGAAGGACAGAGATGACGAAACTGCGTTGAATTTTGCCGTGGTTGAAGGCTGTCAAGATGTGGTGGAATTGCTGTTAAACCGAGGTGCTTATGTCGGTTCGAGAAATCGGTTGGGCGATACGCCTTTGCTGGTGGCGGCTGTTCACGGTCACAGTGCGATCGTATCCGCTTTGCTGCAAAAAGTAAACTCAAATCGTCCAGATTTCCTGAATGCTAAAAACTTTGGCGAGACAGCTTTGACTCTAGCTGCGTTTCACGGACATACTGAAACGGTGAAAGCCTTGCTTGACGGCGGTGCAGATCCGAATATCCCGGCGGATTTGGGGAAAACTGCTTTAATGAAGGCGTGCGATCGCGGTTATATGGCGATCGTCAAAATATTAGTCGAAAAAGGTGCAGATGTCAACTTGCTCGATGAATCCGGCGCAACCGCTGTGATGTGGGCCGCCCATCGCGGTTATGCTGATGCTGTAGAGATTTTAATCGCCGCTGGTGCAGAGTTAAATCACAAAAATCCGGGAAATTATACAGCTTTAATGTTAGCTGAATTTAAAGGTTATTCCACTGTCGTGAAATTGCTCAAAAATGCCGGAGCTCAGGAGTAAAAATCGCATCGTGGGAGATGCAGACGGCGGTTGAAACCGCGTCTATACAAACCAACCAGACGGCGGTTGAAACCGCGTCTATACAAACCAAGTCCGCCTCCGCGGACTGAAGAAAATGCTGTGTCAAGAAAAAACGTAATGTTAACCATCCATTCTTCAACCCGCGGAGGCGGGTTTTGTTTTTGTAGACGCGGTTTCAACCGCCGTTTTATCTTAACCCGCAAATCTTGTCTCAATCGGCTTTACGCACCCAGCCATTAATAGTAAACCTACTATCAGCAAAAGCTTTAGAGGGACAGCTAACTCGCAAAACTTCGTGCATATAGCGACTCAGAAAAAATACAATACTATTATTCCGAGGTTCAACCGTTCTGAATGTCTCATCTGCAACATAAAAATTGTTCTCGACTTTGCTATCGTAAATCAGCAATTCCCCGCCTGAAAAAGCCTTAGGTTCTCGGTTGAAATAATAAACGTAAGTAAAAAATCTGCTTGCGGTATCTGGCGAACCGCTGTCGTTGTGAAGTTTATAAAAGTTGTTGTCATTGTGCATAGTTAACTGAGCTTCTATGTCACCCAGCGGAAATGCTGGGATATTTAATTTACGCAGCACATCGGGGAGAATTGCTTTAATGCGATTCACCATCAGTGTAGAAAATTCCGGGAAGGAGTGGAGCACCATTGAGCGACGGTAATCTTCGGCATTTGTTGAGGTACTGGTAGTTACAAATTCTGACTCTTTGGCTAAAACATATTTGATTAGTTTGTTCTTTTCTGCGGTTGTCAAAAAGTTATCTATTTGGGCGTAGCGAGATATTAAATCGTCATTTACGGGTGCAGGGGCGGGAATTTCTGCGGGAATTTCTGGGGGAATTTCTGGGATAATTTCTAGGGGGATTGCTGGCTGCTGCGGTTGCGGTTGCTGCAAGAAAATTGGGGGTTCGGTGACTAATCCGACGAGATGTTCGGCGGGAAACGAAAGGCTGGAACGCCCGTCGTCTATGGGGATTTGGAATAAGGTGGAAAAACCTACTGTCTGTTGCTGGCGATCGACTAATGCTTTGACAAGGTTGTGCAATAATGGTGTGTCGGATTTGAGCGTAATAGTGCACTGATGTCCGCCGGTAAGCAGGATTTTAACTTTTACGTCTTGGGGTTTAATTTGCTGTTCACTGTAAGTCATAATTTTTTTAAGGACGCAACTGGAAAATTGGTAGGAATATAACAGTTTTGATTGGTTTCATAGTCTTCTCGATCCCCCCTAGCCCCCCTTAAGAAGGGGGGGACAAGAGTATTTAGTAAGGATAAGAGTATTCTCAAAGTCCCCCTTCTTAAGGGGGATTTAGGGGGATCTAGACTCGGATACCAACGAGAGATACAAAGAATTTTAGACTTAAGTTGACACCGGCGAACACTATTGTATCCCTATCATAGGCTACACAATTAAGAATTGCTAGGCATTATTCCTAATGCAAGAAGTGACGGATATCAGTGAAAACCATTGTGATTCCGAGTTGGTTGGCGGCTGCGATCGAATCTTTATCGCGCATACTTCCTCCCGGTTGGACGATCGCAATTATCCCCGCTTCAGCCGCCGTTTTGACGGAATCGTCGAAGGGGAAGAAGCCATCGCTAGCCAAAATCGCTCCTTTACTCTTCTCTCCCGCTTGTTCCAACGCTAGTTTAACCGATCCCACACGG
>NZ_JAEQCB010000201.1:0-11845 GCF_020738785.1 Microcoleus sp. PH2017_05_CCC_O_A
GAAGTGAAGCCCTTCGCCTTGTGCGGACAACCGTGATTCATCAGCACAATCCCAATCTGAGAAGGCAAATGTGCTACAGCTAAATCGTTTTTAATTTCCTCTTCAACCAAATCCGCCATTAGCTGGATGTAAGCTGGTTCATCGTAAAAAGAAGGAATATAACGCTGTCCTGTTACCCAATGTTCTTTACCATCAAAGGTTTGTGCTAAAGCATTGTTTACCTGTTCCACAGCAATCCCGCTAGTGAAAACAGAATCCACAACCAACAGCGGATAAATCAGAATTTTGTCAAAGCCTTCTGCTTTAATTTGCGGGATTACTTGTTCCGGCAAAAACGGCGCGCAAAAGTTAAAAGCTTTGAATACTTTTACTTTATCGCCCCATTTCTCCTGCAAATTCTGTTCAATCCCCGCCCGTTGTTGTTCAAAAATTGCATTGTGGGGCGACACGAATTTACCGTGTTGGTGACTCCACTCGTGCAAGTCAAAAATTGCCAAAATCTTCGCCAGTGGCGGATAAATCCAATTTGGTACTGGCGCAAACTTTGCCGTCAGTAAGTTTAAAGCTTGTTCGTTGTAATTCGCAAAATCGTCGTAGCTTTCGACTTCGCCGTAACCCATCAGCAAGACGGCTACGCGATCGCTGTTTGCCGGTGCGGCAGATGTTTTGAATTCAATTTTTTCTGGAGAAGCAACCACTTTGTATTCCTCAATTTTATTTATTCTAAGAGATCCAGACAGGATGAAGAGTGGATCTGAGATTTTTGATTGTTGGCGATCGCACGAGTTGCGCGCGCTGGGCTGATTCCCGGTTTCTGCACCGATAATTCCGGGCTAAACCTCTGATTTATCCTAGAAACCGGGTTGATGAGTGTCAGTCGTGAATCGGTTTTTTGGTTCCGACCCGAAACTCGTAGGGTGACTAGAACTAGAATCAGACTTTATTCAGCCTGACAGGGAATGGGGTTAGGGGGGATAAGTTTTATGTTTTCTTAAGACTCTTTCGCCTTGCCTCGGATTCCGCAGGTTTGCAGCGTTCCCAGCGTTTATTTTGGGGGGATATTCTTCAAACTTTGCGCTATCATGAGTTTAATATCCTATCCCCCCGTATGGCATATAATTAGTTATGGTGTACAATAAAGTAAAGTTATGTTAAGCTCTTGATTAATTTTATTGAAGCACAATGAGACTGGTAATTTGCCCCGGAATCCACGACCCAAAACTCACTGATTGTTTCCTAGAGGGACTTTCGGAAGTTTGGGGAAACGTAGAACCTCGGCAAAATATCCAAAGATCTTACTCTGTTAAGATTTTCCCAGCTCATAAACAGCCACCTTTTTCAGCCCTTGACATATTCCACTTTTTGTGCAGTCAAGAGTTGACAGGAGAAAGTCTAGTATTCGTTAGTTTTTCGGCTGGAGTAGCCGGGGCGATCGGGGCTGCGTGGATGTGGCAACAAATCGGCGGGAAAGTCGCTGCATTCATTGCTTTGGACGGTTGGGGAGTACCCCTGGGGGGCAATTTCCCGATTCACCGGATCAGCCACGATAGCTTTACACACTGGAGTTCAGCTATTCTCGGTGGCGGTGAAGACAGTTTTTATGCCGATCGCCCCGTTGAACATTTGGATTTGTGGCGATCGCCCCAAACCGCGCAAGGTTGGCAAATCAGTCAAACAGCCGATCGCATCGAGACGACGAAACCAGCCACCGCAGCAACATTTTTAGTTCACTTATTGAAACAGTACGGAGTCCAATCAGTTGTTTAACTTTAATTTATTATCATCGGCGATCGCATCTACTGCTACTTTTACCGGCATAGAAAATCCTGTATCTTCTTCAGATAGAAGCAAGAGCATTCAGCAGTGGTTGGTATTTGGCGCATCAGCATTTTTAGTCTCAATTCCAGTCTTTGTGCAAGCACCATTAGTGCGTTTGTATCCCACCATCAGTTTGCTATCAACTATCCCCTGGTTCGTACTTAGTTTAATCTTAATTTTCCGCCCAAAAACTCAACTTTGGGGAGACTTATTATTGATTTGGTGTATGCGTAAATCTTGGGGAAAAGTTGGTGCATATTTTTATTTCGGTTCGTTATTGGGAACCGCGATTACTGACGTATATTTTTACTTAACTGGGTTGATGCCTTACTGGAGACAAGTGATGCACGCGGAACCGGAGTTAGCAATGCCGATTTTTCAAAGTGCGATCGGGCAAATTGACACTCCTTGGGGTATTGGTTGTGCGATCGTTTTAATTGCTGTACTTTTGACTGTGGGTTTGATCAGTTTGCGCGATCTGGCGCGCCTTCAGCGGAGCAGTTTTTAGCACGCTGTTAGTAGATGGTTTATTCTGGTTGGCCGCTTCGGCAGCTTAAGCTTTATGGTTGGTTTCTATGTGTATGATTTTTGACCGCAGATGTGGGCGGATTGACGCAGATTAACGCAGATTTTTGGATAAATGTAGTTTTGAGATTCCTGACTTCTTTAAGAAGTCGGGAATTTGGGTATTTAGTGAACAATTATGAGTTAGAATCTAAAATCTAAAATCTAAAATCAATATCATGTCTTTCATTTCAGTTCGCGGTGTAGAACATTATTACGAGTGGATAACAGCAGACAATAGCGCCCAACCCAGCGGCAAACCAGTTATGGTATTTCTCCACGGCTGGGCTGGCTCAGCCCGCTACTGGGAAAGCACTGCACAGGCGATCGCCAATGACTTTGATTGTTTGCTGTACGATATGAGAGGTTTTGGTCGATCGCCCTTACCGCCATCACCTCCTGAGTCCAGTTACGAGCTCGAAACCTACGCCCGCGACTTAGCCGAATTATTAGAAGCTCTGAATTTAAGCCGCGTCTTTCTCAACGCTCACTCTACAGGAGCATCTATTGCTACTTTATTTCTCAACCTTTACCCCGAAAAAGTAGAAAAAGCCATTCTCACTTGCAGCGGCATTTTTGAATACGATGAGAAAGCCTTTACAACTTTTCATAAATTCGGCGGCTATGTAGTCAAATTTCGCCCGTCTTGGCTGGCTGCTATTCCGTTTGCCGATCGCATCTTTATGGCTCGGTTTTTGCGCCAATCTCTCCCCACAGCCGTCAGTTTAGCATTTCTCAAGGATTTCTTAATGGCAGACGAGGAAGCTGCGATCGGTACAATGGTGACAGCAGTTAGCAAAAGAGCAGCCGAGGAAATGCCCCAGGAATTTGCACGGTTGAGTGTGCCCACACTGCTGGTAGCTGGAGAATTCGATCAAATTATCCCCGCCGTCATGGGAGAGCAAGCAGCCTCCCTCAGCAAAAAAGTAGAATTTG
Organism: Microcoleus sp. PH2017_05_CCC_O_A; assembly: GCF_020738785.1. Taxonomy (NCBI): domain Bacteria; kingdom Bacillati; phylum Cyanobacteriota; class Cyanophyceae; order Oscillatoriales; family Microcoleaceae; genus Microcoleus; species Microcoleus sp. PH2017_05_CCC_O_A. The sequence goes on from NZ_JAEQCB010000201.1 coordinate 3,319, forward strand.
TTATAATTCCCAATACAGCTCACTTTCCAATGCTGGAGGATGCCGCAACATATTTGCAGCTAATCCGAGACTTTTTGCCAGCAGCAGCTTAGCTGAGTTATAGTTCATCCAATGTACGATCGGACAAACAAGCTTTTATAGCCGTTTTTGCTCCGATCTTAATTTTTAATTCCTAATTTCTTAAAGCGAAAGGTGGTAATATGAACGACCTCGATCAATACTATAGAGTGCTGGGACTATTACCGGGAGCTTCCCGAGAAGAAATTACTCAAGCTTACAAGGATTTAGCGTTCATTTGGCACCCCGATCGCATCCCTAAAGATAATCCTAGACTACTCCAGAAAGCTGAAGAAAAGATTAAGGAAATTAATCAAGCTCGGGAACAATTGCGATCGATTCAGCCAAGAGGTCAAAATCAGAACACTCAGCATAAAAATACTCAGCACAAACACACCCAGCAACAAAACACCCAGCAACAAAACACCCAGTACAGAAATACTCAGTATCAAAACACCCAGCAACAAAACACCCAGTACAGAAATACTCAGTATCAAAACACCCAACAACAAAACACCCATTATGCGGGAAATTATGGTGGAAACTATGCTCCAAATCCGACGGGGCCTTATTCCGATGCCTCCCGCTACCAATCGCCACAGCCGCAGCCATCTCAATCTTACCGACAAGCTGCGCCGCAAGCTCCCGATTTGAGCGGTTCCAACTTCAAAGGAGCTTCCTTAAAAGAAAAGGATTTTTCAGGGAGAAACTTGAGCAATGCAAACCTGAGTGAAGCCGACTTAAGCGATACTTTTCTCCACAACATCAACCTCACAGGTGCGAATTTACAAAAAGCTAACTTGTTTAGGGCTAACCTGTTAGGAGCTTGTTTGATTAATGCCAACCTGAGAGAAACCAATTTAATCGGAGCGGATTTGAGCGGTGCAGACTTGAGCGGTGCGGATTTGACGGGTGCTAAAATCGGTTATGGCGATCGCGTCATGGTAAAACTCACAGGAGCTAGATTAACAGGTACAATCTTGCCCGACGGTACCGTACACAGTTAAAGGATTGAGTTTTTCCTCAATTCTGAAGCCAAAAATCTAGTTTCGGCAAATTGTTACTCCCAACTTAGATAGTGTCACCTAAAACAACCCCCATAAAATCGGTTCGTAGTGAGGACTTTAGTCCTCTTCAAATTGAGAGGACTAAAGTCCTCACTACGAACCTATAGCGGTTAAGTTATGTCAAATTATAAGCTGTTCCACATTTAACTTGCACACTTTAGTATTACCTTTATGTTTGAATCTTATCCCGATTTCTTCATCTGCTGCTTGCTCGCAGACAGGTAATACCAACCGATAAAACTCATTAAAGGAAATGGGTTCAAAACTTGAAAGAACAGCATTTCATTGTTTCGATCCAAAAATTTCATAGCTGATGCCAAAAATCCTCTTCGGGACTTACCAGAAAGAATTGGTTGAAAGCCCGCCCGCCTTCGAGAGAGAAATTAAAATCAGACTATTCATTACTCCAATCCTCGGACTTATAGGTAGAGGTCGCTCTCAAACTGTCAACTGTCAACTGTCAACTGTCAACTGTTGAAGCCCTCCGATGGAACAAACCGCGTTTTTTCACGAAAATATTCGCTGGGAATCTTTAATATCGGTAACAAACCCGGTTTCTGGGTTCCCATGCGTAAGTCCTACTTTTTTTGTGATAAAACGTTAGGAATTCGTGGTTGGTGGTAATTCGGTTGTCTCAGATTGAAACAAAAGTTTGCCCTCGCAGGGAACTAAAGTCTGGTAGAAAAACTTTTTACAACGATTGTGTTCATCGGCAATTACTACTCGCGCCTCGTGCCCGGTGCGAAATACCTCAGCGCGATCGCATTCTTCATAGGCAGCAATAATTACAAAATCTCCAGGATCGCACAAATGAGATGCTGCACCGTTGAGACAAATGATACCACTTCCCGGCTCTCCTGGCAACACATAGGTTGACAAGCGGTTCCCATTGCTAACATTCCAAATTTCCACCTCCTGTAAAGGCAGAATTCCCACCTTATCGATCAATTCATTGTCAATGGTGACGCTGCCTACATAATTAACATTTGCATCGGTTACGCGCACTCCATGTAGCTTAGCGTGCATCAGTCTAATTCTAGCCATTGTTTTTTTCCTGTACTGTATATGTCAGTCGATTTTGTATTTTATATTTTAGATTTACTTGCAGCATTAAATCTGGGAGCTTGAACTTGAGTCTCGAATCTAAAATTGAAGAATTTCTACTGTCATATAACCAATAGCAAACAATTCTCTCTAAGAGTAGCTTACTCCATCCTTTCCTTCACAGCACTACCTGGAATACTTCCATGTCATTGTCAAATTCTTGGATTTTCAGACGCTTGAGGGAAGTACCTGCTGGGAATTCTCTCTCAATTGTAACTGTTTTGATTGGGGTTAGTTGTTGCCACGCTGAATTAATAATATCTATAGCCCAATACGGTTAACTTAAGAGATGATATCGTTTCCGGTTGCATCGGAATTATTAACGGAAATTAGGAGACGGCAGTGCCGTGTCCCTACGATTAATCACGGTAGGGACACGGCACTGCCGTCTCCTCTATATCATAAGGAGTGCAACCGGAAATGATATGACAAGAGGGAAAACTCATGAAAAATAGATACTGGGTTGGCGCGTGCCTGCCCGTTGGCGAAGCTGCCCTGAAAGGGCTAGGGCTTATGCTTCGTTCCTCTCTTCGGACCATCTTAAGTGAACCGTATTGATCTATAGCCGGCTGCGAATTTTCCATTCCCAAAATCTCCCCCAAGAGATGTACAGCAAGTTGGATCTGACTTTTCACCTTTTTAGGCTTTTGGGGGAGGCTTTTCTCACAATTATTATCTCAAAACTTGGGAAATTGATTGGGTTTGCAAACTAATAATTTTACATACTTAACCATCTTGATTTTTTTTGATTGAACGCTTCCGTGATTGATTATTTCCGGCGACGCAACTTTCGTCCAGCAGCCAGCATAGCACCTCCCGCCATCAAACCTCCGACCGTCATCGGTTCTGGAACTGGCTCAGCTTCTACCGTCTCCACAGAACTGTCTTTAATCAATACAGCCACCGATTTGGGAATTGTATCAGCTTTGATCGTTCCCACAGAACCGCCTTTAATAAATACAGCCGAATCAAAATTACCGTCGCCCACATCTTTCATGCGGATGCTGAGAACATTTGTCTGATTTTGCTTGAGCAAACCCTCAAACCCTAAAACTTTAGTAAAACCGTCTAGCTTAATGATGTTAGCAGCAATACCCATCAAACTTGGGTTGTTAATATAGTCTGAGTGATCTGTAGAGCGATTATTTGGATCGGGAACGAGATTATTAATCGTAACTGTTTTCCCGTCGCTCAATTTTGCCAAATTACGACCATTCAGCAACAGTTCAAAATCGTCATTGTATTCAGAACCGCCGAACTCAGGAAACTCCTCTGAACCAAATACATACTCAAAGAACAATTTTTCAGCAGTGTCGTCAGCAAAAAATCTGAGGTCTAGCTGAGTTAAATCCCCAGATTCGCCCTTTACTCCAAAGTCCGTGTTTAAATCGCTGCCGTTGGTCATTAGGTTATCTTTCCGATTCTGGCCCGGTATATTGGTGACTTTGCCAGTGCTGAGAACAACGCCTGACTGCAAACCAAAAGGGTCATTAATAAAAGTACCAAAGGCAGCCTGATTTCCGGTAATTAAAACAGAGAAATCACTCAATCCTGCTATGTTATTTCCTAACAAATTATTTTTCAAAATCTCAGTGTTATTAGTTGCCCCTACCGAAAATGCCATTACTGGTGATGCCAAAAAGCTCAGAGCAGCAGTCAAGGTAGCTGTTAAGGCAGCAATTTTGTGATAACTTATCATATATTTTTGTTTAAAAGACTAAGATTGTTTAATGTCTAAATTCATTTTTACATTAGATAAGCATCAATGTCTAGTGCCTTTACAATGACTTTACATCTACGTAATTTTACGGCTTGGATGGTTAATATTTTGGGTATTTCTTAGCAATTATTCAATCAATAAACTTCAGGATAAAATACTAATACCAAAATATACGTACACAGACTAATAATTTGAGGAAGTAGGCACAGGATACCCAAGAAACCTGGTTTTTATGAGGTTTACGATCGCCCTTGACAAAAGATTTTGCTAAAATAAAAAACCGGGGTTTTTGGGTAAATCCGCAATTGATATCGAGTGGGGTCGATCGACTCCACCTGATATCAAAACAAATGACTGATGACAAATGACTGATGAGAAAGTTCGCGAGCGGGGACAGCACTAATCACCGATCGCTAAAACCCCCTTGCTTCTCCTTCCCCGCGCGGATCGGCAGCCCCTTCCAACCAACCGTCATCAGTCAGGACGATCGCATTTGCATTTCCCCAGCCGTCACGTTCGACAATCTGGTGTCCCCGCCTGCGTAACTCCTCAAGCGTCCCAGCCTCAAAACCTCCGCGTTCCACCATCAGGCGATCCGGCTGCCACTGATGGTGCACCCGGGGAGCAGACACAGCCTCGCCCACATTCATGTCGTAAACCAACAGGTTGAGGACAATTTGCAAAACCGTGGTAATAATCGTGCTGCCTCCAGGAGCCCCCGCAGCAAGGCGAAATTGGCCATTTTCCGTCACGATAACCGGTGTCATGCTGGATAAAGGAGTTTTAAGAGGGGCGATCGCATTTGCCTCACCGCCCACCAAACCAAACAAATTCGGCACTCCCGGCGCAGCAGCAAAATCATCCATCTCATTGTTGAGCAAAATTCCCGTACCCGCCGCCACAACCCCAGCCCCAAAACCTCCATTCACCGTAAACGTCAAACTAACAACATTGCGCTCTTTGTCAACTACCGTCAGGTGCGTAGTTTCCGGCGACTCGTACACAAAGCGGCTCAAAGTTTTAGCATCAACAGCTTTTACTTCGCTCGAAGGTTTGGCTTTGGAAATTTCGATTTGCGATCGGCGAAATTTCCCATAATTTTTGTTAGTCAGAGCTTTGACAGGTACGCTGACAAAATCTGGATCGCCCAAATATTCGGCCCTGTCAGCATAGGCAATCCTCATCGATTCCGCCAGCAAATGTAGCGCATCCGGGCTTTTCCTTCCCAAACTCTTGAGATCGGTATCGCCTAGAATATTGAGGATTTGCAACAAATGAACGCCACCGGAAGAGGGAGGCGACATCGCGCAAATTTCGTAAGTGCGAAACTTGCCACAAACCGGATTGCGCCAAATCGGCGTATAGTTTTTCAGGTCTTCGAGAGTGATAATGCCACCATTTTTAGCCATGTCGGTGGCGATCGCCCGCGCAATATCTCCGCGATAAAAACTTTGGGGATTTTGTGCAATTTGTCGCAATGTCCGCGCCAAATCTCGCTGCACCAAAACCTCCCCCGGTTGGTATAAAACATCACCACGAGTGAAAATATCCCGTGCCGCCCGATTCTTGTTAATCGCATCCTTTCGTTGCAGAGTAGCCTTTGTGAAGCGGGAACTTACTGGAAAACCCTTTTGGGCAAGGGCGATCGCCGGAGCCACCACCTGCGCCCAAGGTAACTTACCATACTCGCGGTGCACCGTATAAAGTCCAGCCACAGTACCTGGAATGCCCGCCGCCAAATGCCCGTCTAGACTTGCCCTTGGGCGCACTTTGCCTTGCTTGTCGAGGTACATATCGCGCGTTGCTCGTTTGGGCGATCGTTCCCGGAAATCCAGCGCTTGCACAGTCCCCGTTTCGGCCCGTCGCAGCAGCAAAAAACCTCCGCCGCCGATACCCGCCGAAAAAGGCTCCACCACCGAAATCGCCAAAGCCGTAGCAGCCGCCGCATCCACCGCATTGCCTCCCTGTTGCAGCACGCTCAGCCCCGCGGCGCTCGCCAGGGGGTGAGCCGAAACTGCCATGACCTGTTTGCTGCGCTGCTGCTGCAAGTTTGGCTGTAGCTGCTGGTGGCACCCACCTAACAGTATTACCGTGATGAAACAAGTATAAATACGCACTTTATTGCTTAACTTTGAAAACATTTCTCCCCGCTTTGTCAGTAGATATTACCGTGATGAAACAAGTATAGATACGCACTTTATTGCTTAACTTTGAAAACATTTCCCCCCGCTCTCTTAGGAGATATTACAGTGACAATTAAATGACATCATCCTAAAGACATAGATTTAATTTCACTTCAGCGAAGAATCATTAACAGCCACAAGTTTACTCAAACTCAAATATGTTCAGTAGGGTAATTGTTAAATACACTACATGGTAATTTAAATGATCAGAAATATTAAGCATTATCAAAAAAACTTATAGCCAAAAGTGTTGCAGCCGAGTGGGAAGAGTGCTACTATGGCTACATTAATTATTAATTTTTTATTAACAAATATTATGAGCAAAATTTTGGGTTATTTTAAGGCTCAAAGTCCTATCTACTTCAACAGTTGACAGTTGACAGTTGACCGCTTGACAGTTGACAGTTTGAGAGCGACCTCTACCCTTAAGTCAGAGGATTGGAGTAATGAATAGTCTGATTTTAATTTCTCCCGATCGGGGTTACGGCTTTCAACCAATTCTTTCTGGTAATAGGCTGGATCTTTTTTAAAAGTCAGGCCGTAGACCCAACTTTAAAAAAAAGCGCAATCCTTGAACTTAAAAAAACAAAAAGTTTTAGTGAGCAGTTTACCAAACTGTCCGGAGTGTTAGTTAATCGGAATCTATTGAAGCAAACAATCATCTCAAATAAACATCTCCATCAAGCTTTATGAACGCAAACAACATCGGCGCATTCATCCCCGGATTTAATCTCAAAAACATCAAGAATAGAGATATGGGAGGTGCAATCGATAACAAGTTAAACACAGGAAAACTCAAAACTGCGTCGCCCACTATTCTCGCACCCAGGATTGTCAGAAAAGCAGCATCACTTGCCATTAGCACAAATTTTTCCCGCGAAAAAGTTAGCATCATCATGCCGGCATTCAACGCCAAAGACACTATAGGCGAAGCGATCGCCTCCGCACTCCAGGGGACTCACCGGAATATAGAAATCCTAGTGATTGATGACGGTTCCACCGACGGCACCGACAAAATAGTTACTGACATGGCGGGGCAAGATCCGCGAATTAAGTATTACAAAAATCCGAAAAACCTAGGAGCTTACAAATCTAGAAATTTAATGCTCGAAGCAGCAACCGGAAAATTTATCGCATTTTTAGACAGTGACGACACCTGGGAACCAAACAAACTAGAAGAATGTTTGAATCTCCTCAAAAAACACCCAGAAGTTAAATCAGTCGGTCACGCCCTCCGCTATCTCAACAAGGAAGGCGAGAAAGTCAGCTACATTCCCACATATCCCACAAATCGGGAAGAATTGCAGGATGTTCAAGAAAACGGCGCGCTTCCTTGGGTTTTTCCTACAGCTTTAGTAGTAGAACGAGAAGCTATCCTAGAAATCGGAGGATTTTTAGACGACTGGAAAGTAGGTGCAGATACCGAACTGATGGCCAGACTAGCTCAAAAGCACGGGATGCTAAGCACAAAGATGCCCTTAGGAAACTACCGAGTTTTGGGCAATTCGTTAACCGATAAATATTGGTTTAACAAGCGTCTAGCGATAGACTGCGTTAAAGAAAACCAGCAACGCAGAATTCGCGGTCAATCAGAGTTAACCTTGAGCCAATACCAAGAAATCTTTTTCCAAAATCTGTCGCCGTTAAAAAAACTCAATAAGTTAAGAGAGATTGTGGCAACTCGCTTCATGAGAAAAGCCGGAGAAAGCTGGTTAAATCGTGAGATTTTGCCTACTCTAATTTACGGAATTGCCACAACAGTGCTGAACCCTCAAGCCACTGTACACAAAATTCAGTGGATGAAATATCAGAAGCGATTAAATCAAGAATTTGACTAATTAGCTATTGGGCTGCTACATATAGCCTACCGAACTCTGCCACTTTCTAGCAGTAGCTGAACAGTTAACTGGACTCAGCTAGAGATTCGACTTCTAGGGTAGGTAATACCCGCCTGTTTGTTGACAACTCGACTGGTGGACAATCTCTGCATCAGTCGAGTTGTTAATAAAAATTGGTTCTTTGCATAGGCCCTCTAAAATGCGATCGCCCTGACAAAAGCCCTCAAAGGATTGAACAGAGGGGAATTCGCCAAAAAAATTAGCTGTCAAATCGGCTGCGATACCCATATTGAGGGTTTTCCCCCCGCTAGGCTGATCCCACTCAGGCTTCCAGCCTGTTATATTGGCTATAGGTAAATAAGCGCAGTACGGCTGTATAAATCAACAGCCTAGCTACTAAGTAGCGGAAAACACGGCTAAAATCCAAATTTTCCCACTATTCCCTAGCCAACTCTGTTTCTGCTACACAAAACTTAGCTAAACTTTCTCAAGTCTCACTATTCAATCAAGATTGCTCTTGAAGGGTCTGCTTCCTGCTTCACCCAAGGGAGTCGGCTC
>NZ_JAEQCB010000202.1:0-8946 GCF_020738785.1 Microcoleus sp. PH2017_05_CCC_O_A
AAGCGAAAATTAGCGATCGAGATTGCCTCGATCGCCTCATCAGTTTTGCTATCTTCCGGCGTTGGAGTTGCCGTTGGAGTTGCGGGCGATCGATCTGCTGGCGGCACTGGGATAGAACATTCGTAAGCTTCACCGGTATCGGAATCGGGTTCAGTCTTTCTTTCTTCCAGCGTGGGAGAGGGCTCTGTAGGTGGCAGGTTTTGCGGGTTTTGCCGGGAAGGAGTGGTTTGCGGTTCTAGAGGTTCTGCGGGATTGGGAACTTGAACCGTCAAGTCTGGGCCGCCCGGATTCAACTCTCCTGCTGGTTGCAGCAGAAGAGTTTCCGCCTTCAGCGGCCAAGCCGCCAAGCTGCTTGCTAACAAGCCCGCACTCAACGGCAGCCAGCGATCGCCCCTGTTCCGGTTTCTGTTATTGAACATCGCAGGCTGGGTGGGGAATAACGGGACTTTGCAGCGGCACCGCAGCAGGATAAGCAGTGAAGATGACTTCTCCTTTGCTGTTAACCGCCAAACCTCGGGCTGCCTGGATGGGGCGAGAAGCGGGGCGAACCGCTTGCTGGGGTGCGGCAGTTCTCGATCGCCCTTCGACAGGCGGTACAGCGTCAGCTAAACCGACGGTTGCAGAGCCGCCGCTGAGGGTTTCCCCTGGATTGGCAGGCAAGCCGCGCCCGGTTCTGGTAAAGGTTCTATCTTCTCCCGGCTTCCGTTGATTGGGACAAATTTGGGCGATCGCGTCGGGATTGGCGATCGTCTCTGGTAGCTTAGCCACGCCTTGGGTGGGGTCTGCTTCAGGGGTGTTGAGGAGTATCTCGCCGTCGAGTTGCGGGCCGGCCAGGGAGGTAGCGGTGATGTCGCTGGTGAGATTGGAGGCGGGATCTGTGAGGCGGCGCGATCGGGCTCCGAAAATGCCTTCTGGGGCTGTAATTTCGACGCGGCCGGCTTCGCGGTTGACGGCATTGGCGGTGATGTCGCTGTTGATACCGGCAATTAAGGCTCTGGTATTGATGTTGATATTGCCGCCCCTAGCATCGCCGGTGGCGGTTGGACGCTTGGAGGTTGATATTGCCGAAGTCACCGGATCTAGTTTCTGCCGTAATGGTTCCTCTGTCTAGTCGGATGTTGCTGGCTGTTACCTTCAGGTTGCCGGCAGAGCCCGTACCCCTGCTCCCATCTACAGCAACACTTGCCCCATCCCGTACCCTCAGCAGTCCCGTATTAATCGTTACACTCCCTGCTTCTCCGGTGTCCGTTGTCGCTGCTGTCAAACGGCTGGGCAAGCGCCCATCAGCCCTGACTATCCTGACTAAGGGAGAAGCTCTTCCTGGTACGATCTCTGGAACGATGCCGGAAGTTCCAGTCACTTCAATAGACTCCGAGGCATTGACTGTAAGAGAACCTCCCTTTCCACCTGCGAAAGTATCTGCTGATATTGCAGCTCCATCCCGAACAGTTAAGCGCCTCGTTGTTACGGTTAGGTTATCTGCATTGCCAGCATTAGAGTCCATTGCTCTCCCTGTGGACTGGGTGAACAAGCCACTGGGAGAGCCGTCTGTAGCCGTTCCAGTGAGTTCAACATATTCTGTGGCATTTATAGTTAAAGTCCCTGCTTGCCCGCTACCTTGAGTTGTTGCTAATACCTGACCGCCATTTTGAGCAATTAAGCGCCCTGTTTCAATGCTGATATTGCCACCGCGCCCACTACCTGAACTGAAAGCCGATATTCCAGACCGATCTTTAACAATCTGCCCGGACGCTTGAATGAGTATATTGCCTGCATTCCCCGTACCATTGGTGGAAGATGAAATTTCACCTCCATCTCGCAAAATCAACTCTCTGGTGGAAATGGTCAAATCTTGTGAATTGCCAGAAGAACCAGGCTCAGTTTGAGTTGCCAAAACGCTAAAAAATTGACCATCTGCCGATCGCCCAGTCAATTCTATAGACTCGGAAGCAGTGACAGTTAACCTTCCCCCGGAACCCTCTGAAAAAGTAGTTGAGCCTACCTGTGCCCCATCTCGTAAAATTAATCGACCGGTGGCGATCGTTAAATCTCCGGCATTTCCTGTTGCCGGTAAAGTTTGCCCCTCTTCAACATCAACTTGAGCAAATAAGCCACTGGGCCCATTGCCATCAGCATTAGTGCCACTCAATTCTATGGAATCTGTCGCTGTGACGGATAAATTCCCACCTCTGCCAGCCCCGTAGGTAGTCGTATCTACATAACCACCACCTTCAGCGATCAACTGTGTTGCTTGAATCGAAACCGTACCCCCGTCTTGGCTGCCGCGAGTCTGAGAAAGAATTCCTGAGTCCTCCGTCAGTACCACCCGCCGCCCCTGTACTTGAATAGTACCGCCACCTTCACCGCTAGCACTTACAACAGCACCCTGTGACAATTCAATATCTTGGAAGTCCCGGACACCTGCATATCCCAAAGCGAAACCTGAGTCATTGAAAGTCAGGCCAACTAAACTGTTAGCACCGACACTGCCAAGTTCGATTCGGCCTCCCGATGCTGTCAAAAGTCCACCTGGAAGCGCTATGTCGCCGCCCACTAGCGCTAAAGTTTGACCGAGTGAAACTTCTAAACCTACGGGGTTCTGATTTCCTTCGCCACTGTCTTCAACAGCAGAAACGGCTACAGAGCGATCGACAATTTGACCGGGATTCGGACCAAATTGCAAGCTAGTCGGAATGCTGATAGTTAGCAGAGGAGTTGTTTGGGGATTGGTAGCACTGAATGATGTGCCGTCAGCGAAGTTGATGCGATCGGCTGTAGTGCCTAGAAACGAGCCACCGATATTCAGGCTGGCATTCGGGCCAAAAATAATGCCGTTGGGGTTGAGGAGAAATAGGTTAGCGCTACCGTTGGTTTGGAGGATGCCATCAATGTTAGAAATTGACCCGCCAGTGACGCGAGTGAAAATATTTTGAATCGTATCAGCGTTGTTGAAAAATGCTGTGCCACCAGTGGGGACGGAAAATTCCTGAAAGCTATGGAACAGGTTGCGACCCGCTGCTGTGCCGCCTTCAATGGTGAAGGTGTTATCGTTTTGGGTGACGGTGGAGTTGAGCGGTAAAGTGTCATCCCGGACAATTTGGGCAGTTGCCAAAGTGGGAAAACCACAAATGTAAAAAAGAATACAGAATATTTTTAATTTTGTTTTATTTTTCACGGGGGATGCAGGATATAAAAACGGGCGATCGATGAAAATATTAAGATGATTAGTCCTGGAGGCAGAAACCGATTTTTTTTACAAAAATAAGGCACTCCCGACCTTGAATACTCATAAAAAACTAGGTTTTTTTAGTATTTATATGCAAGTCCTAGTTATCTTACAACACAAAGAGCCGAAGATATAGCAGTCGCTAAGGTGCTTTGGTCACTGAGCGTAGTCGAAGTAGGCATTTCGACCCTTCGACTACGCTCACATAAGTAGGTTGGGTTTAAGAATGAGCCCTCCGCTTCGCCCAACACCTTCTTCTAGTTGATGTTGGGCGGAGCGTTTAGCGGAGGGTTCTCTTCGTTCAACCCAACCTACAGATCTAACTACGGATATTATTAAGAAATAGGTGTAACTGTAGTGCTTATATTTCCAATTGCACCTACACCTAAAACTGTAAACCTCCCTTCCGTAGCAAATGTCGAACCTGCAAAAGCAGTATCAATTGCTTGTACGCTCCAGTAATAAGTACCTGGTTTAAGATTTTTCATCGTCCAATTTGTGTTTTGATTGACATTGCCCATTTGAACTACTTTACGGGTTCCATTGCTATTAGCCATCGGAGACATAATATCTGAATCTCCAGGAGTTGTTCCTACTCGCAGGTTATAAGTCAAACCTGCTTGCGGTGTTTCAGCATCAGTAGCAGGACTCCAGTTTAGGCTGACAGAATTGCCATTAACTGAAGAGATCAGTCCAGCAGGTGTTACCGGAACACTATTTACAGTTAAAAGGTTGTTTCTGTAAACTTTGGTACTAGCAGAGGGAGAACCCAAGCGATTGCCAGCTAAAAGCAGATCCAAGTCGCGATCGTTGTCATAGTCTCCCCAACTTACTGAACTGCCAAAAACTCCTTGTAAGTTGGTACTAATATCGGTAAACCTGCCGCCATCATTGCGGTAGAGTTTTGAGATTCTGGATGGCGAAGCACCTGTCAAAAGAATATCTAAGTCCCCGTCATTATCGTAATCTCCCCAATCTACAGAGCTATAATAAGCTCCCTGCAAGCCCGCTTGAATCTCCGTGAAACTGCCAGCATCATTGCGATAAATCTTAGCAACCGGAGATGAATTGCTCGGCGTTAAACCAGTCAAAAGTACATCTAGATCGCCGTCATTGTCATAGTCTCCCCAAGCTGCATCACCCGAAAAAACGCCCGTTAATGGCGCACCTATATCTGTGAAACTGCCATTATCGTTGCGATAAATCTTAGAGATATCTGCTGAAACTGAACCATCAGAATTACCAGTTATGAGAATATCGAGATCTCCATCTTTGTCGTAGTCACCCCAATCTGTTGAACCCTGCCAAACTCCCTGTAAATTTGCGGCTGTATCTGTAAAACTACCGCTGTCATTACGGTAGACCTTCGCAATCTTAACCGAGGAACCAGAAATAATGGCACCACCTGTCAGAAGTATATCGAGATCGCCATCATTATCGTAATCTCCCCAATTTGCTGAACTATTCCAAACTCCTTGCAAGTTAGCACTGACATCCGTAAAATTACCGCCATCGTTCCGATAAACTTTCGAGACTGGGTTTGAGGCATTATCCAAACCTGTTAGCAGAATATCGAGATCGCCATCTCTGTCATAATCTCCCCAATCAATCGAACTATTCTTAACTCCACTCAAAGCAGCATTAACATCTGTAAAGTTGCCGCTATCGTTTCGGTAAACTTTGGCTACAGAATTCGGACCGTTTGTGCCTGTCACCAAAATATCTAGATCGCTATCGTTATCGTAATCTCCCCAAGCTGCCGAACTGTAGAAAACTCCTTCCAAAGTAGCATTAATGTCGGTAAATAGTTCTGTGGATGCTGGATTAGCTGCGATCGCAATTCCTTGAGAAAACTCCGAAGTGTTATTATTTGCGTCAGTAGCAGTAGCAGTAATAAATTGACCGATGGGAACAGCCAACGGTAAATTAATGGCGACAGCCGCATTACCACTGCTATCAGTCGTTACATTTTGGAATCCAAGGAACTTCTCTCCTTCTCCATAGCCACCACCACCTAAACCAGAGTCATCTAAAACCTTGTTAGAGAAAAACTCTACTCTGAATGTAGTATTGGGAGTGCTATTTATCTTACCTTTAATAGCCGTATTCCCATTGCTAGAGATAGCAGAAGTCAGCTCAGGAAAATTCTGGAAGTTGTTAAAACCTGTATCGCTATCTCCTAAATCATTCACGGTCAATCCATTATCTCCCAGATCGATTCCTAAGCGATCGCTCCCAGAAATAGAATTAGATAGAATAGCATTGCCAGTTGAGCCATCACCTCTAAGATAGACACCGTTTTTACCGTTACCGAATATCAAGTTTGATACCCCAACTGCTGTCCCACCAATAGTGTTGTTAGAGGCACCCAAAATAACAATACCACCATTTGTATTTCCCAATTTTTGAGTACCCGTGAGATCGCTACCGATATAGTTGCCTTGAATGAGGTTATTGCTAGCATTTGCTCCCTCAATGTAAATGCCAAGGCTATCGTTACCAGAAATGACGTTTCGGGCTTTAACCGTTTGACCGCCAATAATATTATTAGAAGACCAAACTGATATGCCACTATAGCCGTTACCTAAATCTTGAGTACCAGTTACATCAGTACCGATGAAATTTCCTTCAATGATGTTGCCGCCATTATCACGCAATCTGATAGCATCAACACCAAAACGGTTAATTGTTAATCCTCTAACCGTACTGTTGCCAGCAGTGATATACAAACCATCCACTGGTACATTACTGCCATCTAATTCTATTACTGGTCGAGTTGAATATCCCGGCTGACTGGTTCCATCAATAATCACTGAATCGGTAATCCGCGGCAGTGGCGATAGCGGCCGAATGGTAAAAGCGTTGTTGCTGGTGTTGTAACCAGGATCTGTAGGAGGAACTTTGAATATAACTGTATCCTTGCCCGGATTGCTATTAGCCCAATTTAAAACTTCTCGCAAACTTCCTGGCCCGCTGTCTTTGGTATTGGTAACAACATTGGGTGACTCGTCTAGTTCCAATCCGTAAAGATTGAGCTTCCAACTATTCCAATTACCTTTCAATTCGTTGCCACTTTTATCAATAACTTGCAACTTCCATTCACCTTTTGATAACTCACCCCAGTGTCGGACTGAAATAAATTTCCACTCTTTTGAATCTGGCGATAATCTATCGCTAGTGTTTGATTTTGGGATATCAGGCATGGTATTTGCCAATACTGATTCAGTGCCATCTGATGAAATTAGTTTCACTGTAAAGTCACGCCACTCGGGATGCTCAGCAGCAAGAATTACTTCTGCTGTTTCGATAATAATATTCTTGGTAATTGTAGTCTTAGCTTCTATTCCTGCTACACTACCATCAGGAATCGCTTTCATCACATTCTCCAAGTCAGAAGTCACTAAAACTTGCTTTCCTACAGGTGTCCAATTAACCGCAGCTTTAACCGCAGCGGCGGCATCAATCGCACCAAAGCCTTGTTCGTAACTCACCCAAAATCCTGCTTTATTCTGCTCCCATTTGGGTTTCCCTTCGCTATCTTTGCCATTGAGGTCATTTTTCTGAGCCGTCTTGGCTAAAATATGTTGCTCATCACGCACAGTTAGTTTAGGATTAGCTTCCAGCATCAAAGCGATCGCTCCAGAAATCACAGGCGCGGCCGCAGAAGTTCCTCCAAAATCGTCATCATAGCCACCAGAGCCATTTTCAAAAATATCTGTTGTGGTAATCCCTTGTGCGTTATTAGGATCGTTATTGTCGGAGGATGCTGAAATGAAAATTGCCGAGCCGGGTGTACTGTAAGTGGTGTGATTTCCTGCTCGATCGATTGCACCTACCGCTATCGCATTACGGGAACTACCAAAACTATTATAATTGACATTCCCGTTAAAGTTCCCTTCATTCCCACCCGCAAATACATAGGTATTTCCCAACCCATTTCGACCTTTGGTAACTCCTGTTTGCAAGGCTTGCAGAGCTAAAGGTTGCCGCCTCATGTATTCAGGACCCCAACTGTTATTAAAAATATCGATCGACTGATTGCGATTAGATTGTCCCGGTTGTGTCTGAGGATCGAATAAAGCATCAGCAATCTGTTTTCCTAAAGGGTCAGCCTCGTAATTTAGTGGCTCTGTATTACCAAATAGTCGCAGCCCTGCTAATTTCGATTCAGGAGCTACACCCATAATCCCTTTACTGTTTTCACTGGCTGCTGCAATTCCTGCAACCGCAGTTCCGTGAGGGTTAGCAGTGTTAATTTGTAATGTCCAGCGTTTCAAAAGTTCTTGGCTAAGCTGGCGCATTTCGTCTGCATCATACTCATCGGGGTTGGGATTCTTAATTTCTAATTGCCAATTCCCGCCCGCATAACTCCCATAAAATTGACCTTGATTTAGATTGAAACTTTGAGAGCTACTTCCAGTCAATTTTAGCGGAACTTTTTGCGAAAACTTCAGATCGTCCAGACCGGGCCACCACCATCTTGCAGGAGAAATAGGGCGTCGATAGAAAAGGCTGAACGCAGATTTGTCAGGACTGTAGAGAGACACTTGCAACTCTTCAATTTTTGGTAAATTAGGTGGTAGAGATTGACTGAAATCGAAGGTAGCCTGAATATCTTTTACCATCCCTGTCAAATTTACAGGAAGAGAGAAGTTAATACTATTCCAACCATTTACTTTTGGTTGTGAAAGATTGGCTGTAAAGCCCTTTGTGGATGTTGGCGATGGATCGCTATCTTTATCAGTAAAATCCCAACTCAAATTAGGGTTGTACCGGCTTGCTAAATCTGGGTGCTTGTATTCCAAGCCATCATCCACAATTGCAATAGTCGTACCCCTTCCCCGCACTGTTTGAGAAGTTGCAGGATTAATTACATCCCAAGCTGCGGGGAGATTCGCGTTTTTTAAATTCCACTGGTCTTTGTATAAAGTTTCCTTCGGCTCGTACAACAAATTTAATTTGACAGGAACCTGCGGGTAAGCATATTCTACTCCTCCGATTGTTGCTAGCTGAGCCTCCACCTCTTTCGGATTTCTTCCCTGTGGAAATTCCCAGATAAAAGTGTTGGGAATGTGGCCGGTATCTCCCCGATCGATCGCCCCAATTCTAGCTGCTAATTCTTGGGAAGACTGTCCGGGTGTCAGCCATACAACCCATTCCTTTGTTTCTGCTAAAGCTTCTGGCGGATAACTGTCGATATTTGCAGCACCAACGATCGCCAATCTGACTTCATCAGACAACCCATCTTCACCCGGATCGCTAATCAGCGCAAACTTTTGAATCGCAACCGGGCTAGCACCACCTGCTTTATCATAGGCGATCGCCGATAATTGATAGCGCCCCGGTGCTAAACCGCTCAAATTATCACTAAAGTTAAATCGGCCGAACCCATCACTGTCAGTGGTAAATTCAGTAACATCATTAGCGATTTCAATTTTCTCACCACCTTCTTTTTGGAACCAGAAATCGACTTTAGCAATATCGCTGACTCCTTCTGTATCAAAAACCTTAGCGCCACTAAAGCTAATTTTTTCACCCTTGGTATAGAGAGGTAAAGTTCTAAATTGTAAATCCCCCGGCGCACTATTGACTAATAAAGTGCTGCTCGTTTCATTGCTAGCTGCACCAGATTTGTCGTAGCCGATCGCCCTCAAGCGATATCTACCCGCCGATAACCCACTCAACGTGTAATTAAAAGTTGCCCAACGATTGTCGGAACT
>NZ_JAEQCB010000203.1:0-8298 GCF_020738785.1 Microcoleus sp. PH2017_05_CCC_O_A
TTGGTGCGAGCGACAAATTCGAGTTCGGCGCTGGATTTTGATTAATTGGTGCGAGCGACAAATTCGAGTTCGGCGCTGGATTTTGATTAATTGGTGCGATCGGCAAATTCGAGTTCGGCGCTGGATTTTGATTAATTGGTGCGATCGGCAAATTCGAGTTCGGTGCTGGATTTTGATTAATTGGTGCGATCGGCAAATTCGATACTGGTACGTTGGGTTCAGTAATTGTCTGCCCAGGTGCGGGTGCAGGTGCAGGTGCAGGTGCAGGTGATGGATTTTGAGTAATTGGTGCGATCGGCAAATTTGATACTGGTACGCTGGGTTCAGTAATTGTCTGCCCAGGTGCGGGTGCAGGTGCAGGTGCAGGTGCGGGTGATGGATTTTGATTAATTGGTGCGATCGGCAAATTTGATACTGGTACGTTGGGTTCAGTAATTGTCTGCCCAGGTGCAGGTGCAGGTGCAGGTGCAGGTGCAGGTGATGGATTTTGAGTAATTGTCTGTCCTGGTGGCAAATTTGATACTGGTACGCTGGGTTCAGTAATTGTCTGCCCAGGTGCGGGTGTCGGTGCAGGTGCGGGTGTCGGTGCAGGTGCGGGTGTCGGTGCAGGTGCGGGTGCAGGTGCGGGTGCGGGTGCGGGTGCGGGTGCAGGTGCGGGTGCAGGTGCAGGTGCGGGTGCGGGTGCGGGTGCGGGTGTCGGTGCAGGTGCGGGTGCAGGAGTTCGCCTGGGTGCTGGCGGAGGGTTGGGAGTCGGTGCAGGTGTTGGTGCAGGAGTCGGCGCAGGAGTCGGTGCAGGTGTTGGTGCGGGCGTCGGTTCGGGAGTCGGTGCAGGCGTCGGTGCCGGAGTTGGCGCCGGAGTTGGTGCCGGAGTTGGCGCCGGAGTTGGTGCTGGAGTTGGTTCAGGAGTCGGTGCCGGAGTCGGTGCCGGAGTTGGCGCCGGAGTTGGTTCGGGAGTCGGTGCAGGTGTTGGTGCGGGTGTCGGTGCAGGAGTTGGTGCGGGTGTCGGAGTTGGTTCCGGCGTCGGCGAGGTTGAAGAAGTTGTGATATTAATTTGCGTCGGCTGTACGATCTGAGCCTTTGAGCTGGAAAAACTTCCGGATGCAATCACATTTTCCTTCTTGTCGCTCCCAGTGACAATGCTGCCAGCAGTACCGTTCAAGCTGTTATAGTTGGGCCCGACGCCGAAAATAGTGTTTGAGGCTTGGCCACTGTGGCTAATGGTGATATCTCCACCATTCGCGCTACCAGTGGCGGCGGCGGCAATGCTACAAGCTTGCGCCAAGCAGGTAAAAGTGCCTGTAGCTCGGAAATAACGACCGGCTGTAATGTTAATATTTCCTCCGGCTGTTCGCCCTTGGGTGTTGATACGGGTTACTTCAATGTCATTGCTCGCCTTGAGGGTGACTTGGCCGCCTTTTTTTTCTTCGGAGTTGGCGTCTATGAAGCCTGTTTGAATGCTGCTTGAGGCTGCAATACTAACGTCTCCGGCGCTGCTGGTTTTGTCGTCCGAGCCTGCGTTGATATTGCCTGTTTCTACTTTTCCTGTACGGCTGGTGACGGTGATGTTGCCGCCTGCTGCGGTGGTGGAGTTGGAGTTGAGAGCGAGTGTGCTAATGTCGCCGCTGGCTTGTAGGACGATCGCACCTTGTGTACTCGTCAGGTTGCCGCTGGCTGCAAGGGTGTTGGCTGCTTGAATTTGGATCGATCGAGCGCTGGCACCTTTGACTGCAACATCCCCCGCAGCTACTACTCGGTTAGACGCTGTAAGTACCAATTGACCGCTTGCATTGACGCTGATTCCTGTAGCATTGGTTTGACCGACCCCTGTCAGCAGTTCCGGCAAGGATGCGACTGCTGTTCCAGGGCTGCTTGTCGCTGGCGACGGCTGGATGTCCAAACTCAGCAAACTATCTCCCTGACTGACGCGCACTAAATTTGTCCCGGTGACTGACGCAACGGTAATTTTACCGCCCGGTGCCGAAAGATTGCCTGTGCTGACAACGGTGCCGCCGAGCAAAGTTAAGTTCTGCCCTGACTTGACTGCTAAGTCGGCTGTGTTGACAATTGCCCCAGCTCGATCGGCTCCAAAAGCAAAGGAATTGGGCGTGCCCGTCAGAGATGTGTAGGTGTTAGTACCGATCGCGTTAAACGAATTAGAACCAAATCCAATACCAGTAGCCGTGGTTGCTGTGAAAGAAGCCGGCACATTTAAGCTGGCACTGTTGCCAAATATGATGCCCGAGGGATTCATCAGAAACAAGTTAGCATTACCGCCGGTTAATTGAATTGAGCCGTTAATAATCGAAGGGCTACCGCCATTGATGCGGCCTAAAATGTTGCGAATGCTGGGATTTGAGATAAAGTTGGCTATCTGATTTGGCGACAAACCGAATTGTGTAAAACTGTGGAAGAGATTTTGTTTGTCGTTCGATAATTGTCCGCCTTCAATGTCGAAGCGAGTTTGCGGTGTAGGAGTTCCGCTTGGGGTGGGAGTGACTTTAGTGCCAGTTCCATCGTTCGCTGGCACAATTTGAGCTTCGGCTTTTGCTTGCAAAAAGTAAATATTTATCAAGACTATTTGCACATAAAGTGCCAGTTTGCCAATTCTTTTTCTTGACATTAATTTAGCCGGTATTTGAAGATTCTTGGGGTTTTTCATAGTTTTAAAGGGTTTAATTTTTAATAGGTCGCAACAATAACGTATAGCGGCTATCACAAAGATTCGCGGACGTTGTTGGGAAGAGAGCTCTCTTGGTTTAAGCGGTTATATAAGCTGTCAGTCATACCTCATTTTTTTGAGAAAGGCTATATCTTCTTTACACTCTCAATATAACTCGCAATACCTAGACTATACATCTGCCACATGATACACTCAAAAAAACGGCATTTTAGACCCACTCCGACGCCGATTAACCGATTTTTTTTTACTCTTATTAAGACTTTCAACGAAGGATGGGGTTAAAAATTAGGTTCTGCGTCCAAGAGCGATCGGGAAAATTTCTGGTCAAACATCTTTGCTTTCCTCGGTTCAAAAACAACAAAGCTATCTCCACGATAGCCTGTAACGAAAATTATGACAAGAAAAAGTATAGCCTTTCTCAAAAAGATGAGGTATGACTCATAGCTTATATAACCAGTTCCACTAAGAGGGCTGAAGCCCAACAACGTACCTCATCTTAAGGTTTGAAGGTTGGTGTGTGTCCCGGAATGTTATTGCTTCTTCTTTCTTCCTTGGGCTACAAGCCAATTTTTTAGAGTTTGCTTGCTGCAACCCGGTTTTTTTTATAAACCGGGTTTGGCGGTTTCTTGGTGTGAGGTTTGGTGACGTAAAACAACTTAAATCCGGCTCACTTTTCCTCTTAAAATCAAATCCACTATTGTCGGTTTCGATCTGCTGCTTTTCGGTTTTAATCGATCGCCATTTTGCTGTTTAAGGGGCTGTCATAGCGGATTTTTGGCAGGATTTAAGAGTTAATTCGGTGAAGTTTGGACGGTGGGCGAGGGACTGGGTGAATCAGGGCTTGGTGAGGATGAACTCGGTGAAGGTGAGCTCGGTGAAGGTGAACTCGGTGAAGGTGAACTCGGTGAAGGTGAACTCGGTGACGATGAACTCGGTGAAGGTGAACTCGGTGAAGATGGATTCGGTGAGGGCTTTGGTGAAGGAGTCGATTGGTCGGATTTTTTGAGACCGACAAAAGCGTCGTAGCGGGTGGTACGATCGCCAATCACGGCCGCTGTAATGCCGATCGACCGCGTGGCATCTATCCAGATTTTTTGGTTGGGAGGAAACTCCGGCAAAGCCAGGTTTTTCGGGTTAAACGCACTCTCGGTGTCGATGAAAAAATTGCCGTTGTGAGGCTTAAGTTGCGATCGTACAGTTTTTTGGAACAATTCGCTACTTAAAAGCGGACTTGTCGGCGCCGGAACGATCGCGTCCACCACGGGTGCTCCTACTGTGATAAACAGCACATCCTTCATCCAGCCGCGAGTTACAGTAATCCCTCCAAACGGCGATTTCCATTGAGTCGCAGGTTGACCGCCAACTTGAATTTCCTCAACTCTATACTGCTTATTTTTCATCATTTCATCAAGCTGTTTCAGGGATTTGTTAGCGGCGCCGCGGTTGTTTGTTTCCACCATAAATACAAATCCAGCAGCAAATTTGTCTTTCGGATTCTGCGCGGGGGCTGGTATTAATGATAAAGAAAATTCTCCCGCCATCCAGTTGATGAAATCTTTATCTAAATCCTGGCCAGTAGTCGATTTTAAACCAGTACGCAAAACTTGAGGATTAATCGGTGCAAGCGGGTTAGCATCAGATCCCAATACGTAGTCTTGCCACAAACGCTGCAAGTTACCGCCCGATACCATCATGATTGTATTGTTTGGCAGGCGATTAGCCATTTTTAGAGCATTATTTTCCACTGCTATACGAGTAGTAGAATCTGGTTTTAGCCAAGAGATTGATTTGAATCCAATTCCGTCTGCATCCAGCGTCGCTGTGGTGGCAAATCCTTGATTTTGTTGCAGTTTTTCCAGGTTTTCTACCGAAATTTCGCGGGATGAGTTGGCGGCTGTAAAGGCTGCTGCAACGGGCATATTCACGTAGATTTGACCGAAGGCACCGACATCCTTAATTTGTTGGATGGCGTCTCCATAGCCAGGAGTTTTTGCGAGGGATGGTTCGCCTTTGTAGGTGTCAATTATTCTGTCTGTGGCGGTGGGATCTGTGGTGACTGCTAGATAGTTTGTTCCGAGTACCGCGACTGAGAAATTGCGATCGGGTATACCTTGAGTTTCTGTAACTTGCACTCCTTTGTAATTGCGCTCAACCATTTTTCCTTGGTTGAGGGGTCTGGGTTTTGCTAATAATTCTTTGGCTTTAATCGGGTTGGAGATGGGCAGGATAATTGCTACTGACTGCTGAATTGGCTGAGGTGGGGGCGCGTTGGGCGCGCGCGGGGGAACTGGTATCGCTGTTTTGTTGCGGAGAAACGCCACCATTACCGTGTTACCCACCCAAGGCTGAATGTCTTGCTGGTAGGCGTAACCGTTGCTTGTCAGGAGGCGATCGCGCAATTCGCTTAAAAACCTTTCAAACGAAGCTTTTGACTCCGGCGTACCAAATTCTCGCAGCCTATTCCACTGCGATTCATCGGTAGTGATGGATAGAGCCATCATCGCATCTTGGGGAACAACGACGGCTCCCGCTGGCAAATCTTTGGCGGGGCCTCGGGAAATGACGATCGAGTATGCGAGGATACCTAAACCGATCAGAAGTGTGGCGGCTCCGATCGTAAACAGCAGGGAAGATTTATCTTTCTTGAACATTATTCGTAAAGTTCTGGTACTCGAAACATCATAAATTATATTGGGGATTGGGCATGGGGAATTGGGAATAGGGCATAGGGCAAACAGGGCATTGGGCATTGGGCATAGTGGGTGCATCTGGCGCAAGGCAAATATATTCGTAGGGACTCTCGCATGACCTCCGTGAATATGGGATTATAACTAATAACTTATATGCGGTCATGCTTCTTCAGGCTTCAAAAACCAGATGTACCCGGCATAGTTAGCGGTTAGCGGTTAGCAGTTAGTAGTTTTTATAATCACAAACAACAAATAACAAATTACCTATGCCCCATGCCCCATGCCCTATGCCCCATGCCCTATGCCCTATTCCCCAATCTTAGTTTCTAGCCTTAAAGTCTTTAAAGATAGTTTGAAATGAGTACATCAGCCTGTGAACATCGTTTGTGGCCCTAGGAAAGATATTGTGTTCCCATTTTTTGCGCGCAGTAGTCAGTAATTTTGCCACTGGTTGCGAGTAACTATTAGAAATGAAATAGCTGCCACCTTCGTAGCGAATATCTGACGCCAATCCGATAAAAGCACCAGCCATTTCTAGTTGAAGTTCCGAGGTGCAGTGTTCAGATTTCACCGCTAAAATTACTTGCGAGTGTCGGGGTTCGCGGTTGAGCAAACGGCAGATATTCGCTTCTTTTTGGTACAGAATTAAAACGTTGCAGTTGTGCAGAACTCCGGCTCTACCTTGGACTTTGACTCCGAGGTGAATTTCCAGGGCTGGTTTGTCGGGAAATTCTACAACAGCATGAGTGTATGGATGTGCTGTTCCGTGGATTTTTCCGGCTGTTTTTCTAAACGTTAAATATTTCGGTGTTTCGTCGTCTAAAACATTGTTATAATAGATGTTGCCGCCTTCGTTAGCAACTGCTTTCAGCAGGATGGTGAATAGGTAAGCATCAAAAATTCTAGCTTGTTCTGCCACTCCGTTGAAATCTGGATCGATCGAGCTTTTTAACTTGCTCTTAATTTCAGAATTGATGGCGTAGTTGCTAGGTTCAGAGGGCAGTTTTTCGAGTAATTGCTTGAGGGCGATCGCCTGTTTGTGGCGTGGGGCTGTTAAAGTGGACGTAAACTCGATGGTTTGGGCTGTTTTTGCGCCGGAATTGGCAAAGATAATTTTGGTACCGAGGGGAGAGGTTTCCGATTCTACTTTCAAGAAATAAGCAATCTCGTCTTCCATTTCCGAAGTGTTCACCGTCGCTTGTTCGACAGCAGCAATTAACAGCAAAAGTTGTTCTTTTGCGGTATAATCTTCTATCTTGAGCAGCGGTGTCTTTCGTTTGAGCGATCGCTCTTCAATTACTTTACCTATCTCTACACTATTGGCGACTTGTTCAACTACCCAACCTAAATTAAACTCATTCAGAATGGCCGCCAGTTCTTGACACAGTTTGGCGTACTCTATCTCATCCATAATTGGTTCTGCGTTGCACACTATATCTAATTATACAAGCTGGTTGATTTTTTTGTCAATGGCTGTGATGGAGGAGATGGGGAGAGGGGGAGATGGGGAGAGGGGGAGATGGGGAGAATGGGGAGATGGGGAGAATGGGGAGATGGGGAGATGGGGAGATGGGGAAATTTTTTCTATCGAACTTCAATTGGGATTTATTTAATCCTTTGTAAAATCCGTTGCCGAACTTTCTACGTCTTGAGGGAGACAATTAGCAGTAATAGCAATTTTCAAACAGAATGCAACTGCCGGCCCCATGCTGCAAACTCGCATATCGCTCGATTGTTCCCAATTCTTCAATTCTTCAATTATCCAATTCTTCAAATCTAAAATCTAAAATCTAAAATCTAAAATGGTATAAGCTATTGTACGACATTGAGAGCGATCGCACTATGGCAACTATCAACGACAACTACCTCAAACTCAAAGCCGGCTACCTGTTTCCCGAAATCGGGCGCAGGGTAAAAGCTTATGCAGACGCGAATCCCGGTGCACCCATCATCCGGCTGGGGATTGGCGACGTGACGGAACCGCTACCGGAAGCTTGCCGGGAGGCGATGGTGAAAGCGGTAGCAGACATGGGTTCGCGGGATACATTTAAAGGATACGGCCCGGAACAAGGTTATGAATGGCTGAGGGAGAAAATTGCAGAGCACGATTTCAAATCGCGGGGATGCGATATTGATGCTTCGGAAATCTTTATTTCTGACGGTTCTAAGTGCGATTGCGGCAATATTCTCGATATTTTCGGCAATAATAATACGATCGCAGTTACAGATCCAGTTTACCCGGTGTACGTAGACACGAACGTGATGGCGGGACACACGGGAGATGCGAACGAAAATGGCGAATACGAAGGTTTTGTGTACCTCCCAATATCCGCAGACAACAATTTTACCGCCCAAATTCCCACAGACAAGAAAGTCGATTTAATTTACCTGTGTTTCCCCAACAATCCGACGGGCGCAACCGCAACCAAGGAACACTTGCAAGCTTGGGTAAACTATGCTAAAGCGAACGGTTCGATTATTTTCTTCGATGCAGCCTACGAAGCCTATATTACCGATCCGAGCCTACCACACTCCATCTACGAGATTGAAGGGGCGCGCGATTGTGCGATCGAATTTCGTTCATTTTTGACAGGAAAAGCCGCCGACGGTTCCGATGTCGAAATTTGGAAGTTGTGGAATCGCCGCCAATCTACTAAATTTAACGGCGTTTCTTACATCGTGCAGCGCGGTGCGGAGGCAGTTTATTCTGAGAAAGGTAAGGCAGAGATTCAGGCGTTAGTCAATTTTTACATGGAAAATGCTGCAATTATCCGCGAGAAATTGACAGCAGCCGGAATCGAAGTTTTTGGCGGCGAAAATGCGCCTTATGTGTGGGTGAAAACACCGAATGGTTTGTCGAGTTGGGATTTCTTTCAAAAGTTGCTAGAAACTTGTAATGTGGTGGGAACACCTGGTTCTGGTTTTGGT
>NZ_JAEQCB010000204.1:0-9967 GCF_020738785.1 Microcoleus sp. PH2017_05_CCC_O_A
AATGTCTTTATCTCCACATAAACTGCCTAATTATCAACAAGGCATAAGAGCTATGAGCCTTATTCTATCAGCGTTATAGGCGACTTGTCACCCCGACAGGAGTTACTATTCCCTTCATCGTCTTTTCTACAGATTGATTTCCAGACTCAGCTAGGGTTAGTGCTTGATGCGACGAGACTGCCGATGCTTCTGCTTGCTTGGCCGACAAAGACGATGCAACACTTAACTCGTTCATCGTCGCAGTAGTTTGATTCACAGCATTAGCTTGCTGAGATATCGTGTATTCTTGTCGCTCGACTGCGGCAGTAATTTCCATGGAAGAAGAAGCAATCTTCTTGACAGATTGCACTATGGGGTTAACAATATCGCGGCTGACGATCGCAGTCAAGATTACTGCGGACAACAAAGCAAAACTCAGAGTACAGACTAGCAAAACTGTCAAACCCTGAATATTGGCTTCAATTTCCTGATGTTTTGTTTCGCCAACTTTTCGCTGGAGTTGGATTAGTTCTGAAAAAGCCTCAACTGTTTCGGCACCAAAAGGAGTTGTCGTAGCTGCGCGATACTCTGCTGCTTCCTTAAGTTTACCTGCTTGCTGCAACTCAAACCACTTAGGTCTGGCCGCAATATACCTGTGATAAGCATCTTGCAGCTTATGGAAAGCAACTTGCTCTTCTGCGGTGAGTTCGCCTTTGGCATATTCTCGCAGGTTATCGTCAATTATTTTGTATAATTGTGGCTCTTCGGTCAAAATGTCCGATCGCTTGGATGGTAAAACTAGAAACTGTGGGAAGCCGTAACGCAGCTTCCACAAAGCTGACTCTGAGTTGGCTAGAGCCACCGTCCCCTTAACTTGATATGCGTACATTTTCTCCGCATCTTGTGCTAATTCAACAGTATTCCGCCAACCCACAAATCCGACTACTGCGAGTAAAGCCGTCAAAGCTCCAAAGCTAGCCAACAATTTAGCCCGAATTCCTAAGTTCATTATTTTTGCTAATTTGCAATAGAGTATTTCCTAGCAGCGCTATTAATAGCAGTTATGGACGCACCAACATTCAATAGACTTGCATGGCATTCATTAGCTCGCTTTTCTTTGAACGATCTGCGTTCATCTGCGTCGATCTGCCTTACATCTGCGGTTGACTGATATGTTAACCGCAGATACAATTCCAGTCTAGTCAACTACTGTTTCAATTGTGGCGATCGCAATCCAGGATATTTTTGGGTCAATTATGGACGCAAGAACGCCACAGATTGGCTCTTCCCACATTGGGCGCCCTCGGTTTTTACTTGTTTTTATAGAGCTATTAAGCTATAAATTATACTTTTATACCGCGTGTTAAGTAATGAAAAACTTTTTTAAAGGCATAATTTATTACTGTAAGGATGGATTATTCTCAGTAATTATACTGTGTGAGCCTATTCCTAAGCGGGTGCGGAATGTGCGATCTCAAGCATGGCAATTTGCCATACCACAAAGTGCTTGTATAGCAGATTAGTGCATCCAGAATTCTTCGTCAAAAACGTTTTTGTGTACATTCCAGCAAAGTTCGATCGCCCGTTGCGACCTTAGCTAGCTAGAATATCCAATTTGTATTCAAACCAATAACTTGCTCATCCTTACTTTTCCTCAGCAGTCTTGGACGGCCAGAGATAGATAGCGCCAGAAATTAAAGTTAAACCCACAGAAACCCAAAACGCAATTAATGCCGGAACGTTCCAGTCTTCGGAGAGGGGAGCGATTAAAAGTGCGATCGCCACAATCTGACTCACCGTCTTCAACTTGCCCCAAATATTAGCTCCCGAAATCGTAGTTTTATTAACACGCCACCCCGCAATTGTCAACTCCCGCCCCAAAATTAAAAACACTGCCCAAGCCGGGACTTTACCCAACTCAATCAATACTAAAAGCGGTGCGAGTACCAACAATTTATCCACCAAAGGGTCGAGAAACTTACCCAAATCGGTAATTTGGTTCAGCTTTCTAGCCAAATACCCGTCCAGCCAATCAGTAGCCGCCGCTACCACAAAAATCGCGGTACAAATCCAACGGCTTTGCGCGCTTGGGTCGTACAAACCGTAGAGCAGAAACGGCACTCCCAATAAGCGAGAAAAAGTAATCAAATTAGGCAAATTCATAAGACAGTTAATAGTTGACAGTTGACAGTTGACAGTTGACAGTTGACAGTTGACAGTTGACAGTTGACAGTTGACAGTTGACAGTTGATCAAATCCGATTGCATTGTCATATATTTATCTCTATCTTTTCTCTCTGCGCCCTCTGCGCTCTCTGTGGTTAAATCATTCCGACCGATACAACCGGAAACGATATGACAGTGGATCTGGGAGAGTTGTAGGGGCAGTGCCCCCGTGCCTGCCCTCTTATGACAGTTGACAGTTGATATATAGCAATCCTCGCATCATTTGCATAATTTTTGTAGGTTCTTGAATAACCCGGTTGCCTCCATAGATAAGGGGTAGGCACGGGGGCGCTACCCCTACAACTCTTCATGAATCGTTTAGGATTGCTATAGTTGACAGTTGACCGAAATAAGAAAGATAAAGGAATAGAAAAAAATTAAGGGCAAGCTTGTAAAAAGCTTGCCCTTAATTTAGCATTTTTTGGTAGCTGTTTAACTTTGAGCAAAACAGCTTTTAACTTAATATTCATCTAATCGAAGCTCACAAAAAACAACCCAAAACAACCGATCGACTAAATCAATTAACACGCACCGTGTTTATTCAATACAACCCAAATAGTTTTGCAAATCAGGCTGATGTCGTAGACAACAGACCACTTGCGCTGATAGTCTAGATCCATGTGCACAATATCGTCAAAGTCTTTAACTCCAGAGCGTCCGTTGACTTGCCACTCCCCAGTCAGACCGGGTTTGACATTTAAACGCTGCCAGTGAAAGTCCTCGTAGCCTGCGACCTCATCGGGAGTTGGCGGTCGAGTTCCCACCAAACTCATGTCCCCGACTAGCACGTTCCAGAATTGAGGCAACTCGTCCAAGCTCGTGCACCGCAAAAAGCGACCGATGGGGGTAATTCGCGGGTCATTATCATTCTTGAAAATGTGACCCTTGGCTTGGTTGGTAACTAGGTGTTTGAGATTTTCTGCACCTACAACCATCGATCGAAATTTCCAGATTCTGAAATGCCGTCCTTTGAAGCCACAGCGAACCTGACTGTACAGCAGCGGGCCCCGACTGTCCAAAAGCATCACTAGCGCTACCGGCACGGCTAACGCCACAGCAATTGCCAGTCCTAACAACGAGCCCAAAATATCGATCGACCGCTTGACCTTACTTGTTACGGATCGGTGAAGTGGCTGTTTTGATACACAAACTCTGTAAGTAGGTTTCGGAATAAATAACGAAAGCATTTCTGATAACACTGATAATTTAGAAGCACCCATCACAAATTTCATCTGATTAGTCTCAAGATTTAACAAGATGATCTCACGTCTATCTTATGAGACTCTCCCGATCGCGAGAAGAGGAACTCCAGGGCTTTGCACAATCTTTAAAAAGCTGCTACTCTTTTATAAAGTTTGTGTGTATTTATTTTAAAAATGTATAAATTTTAGGTAAAATTAACTAGATTCAACAAAAAAAGTGAGTTTTTGAGCGCCACAAACCCGGTTTTTATAAGCAATATTCGGGAAGAAAGGGATAATTCGCCTCAGAAAACCGGTTTTTTGCAGTTTACCAGAAAGAATCGGTTGAAAGCCCGCCCGCCTTCGAGAGAGAAATTAAAATCAGACTATTCATTACTCCAATCCTCGGACTTAAGGGTAGAGTTCGCTCTCCTTCGGTCAACTGTCAACTGTCAACTGTTGAACGATCGATATCCGTGGGAATATCCCAAGCAATTGTTAGTGGCTCCAACAATTTTTGCTGGCTGCTAGAGGCAAGTTTGCCTAAATATTCGCGAACAACAGAGGCGTGTTCCACATTCAAACGATAACCCCGCGAAACATCTTCAAAGAAAAGCGGCTCCGCCAAAATTGCTTGCCAATCCGGATTTTGCCTCGACTCCTCGGCTAGCAGCATGAAATCTTCCTCCTCTGGCAAAAGCCCCGCCGGCAATCTTCCTTCCAAAATCCCCAGAATTCGGGGCTCGCAGGTGCGGGTGTTCACGCCCTGGCGTTCGAGCAACTGCAAAATTTCCTCAAAGCTCAGAGTTTTCTTACCCAAAACCTGCATTAATTCCCACAGCAGAAAAAAGTCGCTGTACTGTTGCTGTCGCACATCCAAAATTTGAGGATAGAGAGCTAAACTTGCCAACCCGCAGGCAACTTGACCGCTTTTTTTTGAAGAGTTTGTGCTTTGAAATACGGAATTTGAGGCGAAATTGTAAATTTCCGAAATATCTCGATCGCTCTCCAATTCGCGATCTTGAACCACGATCGCATTCGGCAGCTTTTGCCGCAACCAGCGGGCGATCGCAGGCCAACCACCCATGCCCCCAGTACAAATCGCCTGATTGATTCGGGCAGGCGACATTCCCGCACGGCTGAGCAAAGCATTCAATTCACGATTCAACTGCTGTACAAAAGGCACTAAAACTAAACTTTCCAAATCTCGACGCTTCACATCCCAATGCTGCTGGTCAATATCAAAAACACAACTTTCTTGATGTTGCAAAATAACTTTCAAATGCCTTGCAGCCTCTAACAATTGCAGACCAAAATCTGAACCTTGCAACCGCTGCTGCAATTGATAGCGACTCGGCAAATCTGGATGCCCTGGACGCGGCAAATCGATCGACATTCCCCAAGTTTCATTCTTAGCCAACAACTGACAAATAATATCTTGATCGAAAGCATTGCCAGCCGCATCAAAACTTTGGCAAGTAAAATCAGCACGAGTTAAATTTTGAAGATTTTCCTGCAACTCAACTACAGCTAATTCCACCGTGGCAGCCCCCGCATTCACAATCAAAGTTCCCCCGCTAAAAGAGGAAGCATTGACAGTTAGCGGTGCAGCTTCTGCAAGGGAGCTTTCAATAGTATCCATTGCCGCAGATTGCACTCCTGTGGCATTTTTTATAGGAGTTACAGCAGCAACCAAAGTGGCGATCGCATCGGGAACCACAAAAATTTGCGCGCCCGAAGCCACCAGATCCGCGCCCAAAACAGCCTCCCGCAGGTTAAACCCATAGGCCTGAGACCAGCTTGCTGGAGTCCCCAAAATCACGCCCTGCAAGTCTTGCAGCGCCGCATCCAGAATTTCTGGCGTCAGTCCCGAAGCTTTACAGATTAAATGGGAAATTGGCAATAGAGCAGAATTCGCCTCCGGGCTGGCAGAATCCAAAACTTCCGGCGATGTGCGAAATTTTTTCCCCTGGTGCTTTCGATTCAAAGTAGCCAGCAGCGCCCGCACAGCGTGCAGCGGTAGGGCGATCGACACAGCCAGATCGGATGACCACTGCAACAGCGGTTCGTACATCCCACCAGTTGCCCGCTGATAAGGAATGCCCACCTTTAAAGGCAATTTAAAATTTTGCAATAAAAATTCTCCCGCACGCAAATCCAACTGCGGGGATCCCACTGACTTGACTGTCACCTGCGGGCCGCTGGTGGCGGTTGGGGCTGTTTCCTCGATCGCCGCGACTGAGGGAATCCGAAAGCTCGCGCTGGCTGCGGAAACCTCAGCCTGGGCTGTTTCCCAGTAAATTGGGTGCAACTGGCCGCTGGCGCGATCGAGCAAAGCCGCCGACAGCCCGCTGGAACCAAAATCAAGGCCCAAATACCAGAGAGAATTCGGGCGTTTTTGGGATTGAGAGGATGAAGGGGCGATCGCACCTGGAACAGAATGTAGCGCTGACTCTTGCTGCTGCCCAACAGCAAACTCTCTAGATTCGGTTATCTCCTCAACAACCCCGGCTTTACTCTGTCTGGAAATTAGGTTTTTTTTTTGACTTTTTGGAGGATTTGACGGCAGTTCCTCGGTTTCCGGAGTTTGGGCCACTTCTGGATCGGTATCCTTCAAACTCGCCAAAATCTCGTCTAGCGTCAAATTCGATTCATCTTCACCAGCAAACAAATCATCCTCAAGTTCATCCTCCAAAACAAAGGGTTCATCTTCAGATGAAAGTTCCAACTCATCGGAGAACAAATCCTCCAGCGATCCGAGTTCTTCCTCCGCCGCTTCCGCAAAGGGATTGTCTGCACCGTCGTCAGGGGAACTCCCCAATAAATCCAAGTTGTTAGAAGCACTTGAAGTCGATCGCCTTGGAGCATTATTATCCGAACCCTCGAGATTGTAGAGGTCTGCCTCCAACAGTTCCATCGTACTCACATCCAACTTGAGAGCTCGATCCAGGTCATCTTCTAATGCCTCAACCGGCAGCAAATCCTCCTCCGGCGAAGCTTGGATGTAAACATCGTTGAGCCCTTGGGACGAGCTTCCAAAATCTCCAGTTTGAACATCACGGGCACTGGGTACACGGGTGTTCCTGGGTTGGTTCGAGCTAATTCGATCGCCCGCGCTCGCAGTCGGGGGCCCCTGCTCAGGACGCGGCCCCGGCACAGCAGCAGTGTCGAAATGCTCGCCTAGGTTTTGAGCCATTTCTAGATTTTCTCGATCGTCCAACTCAAGTTGAGGCTCGATCGAACTTAAGGCTGACGGTGCTGAAACTTCAGCTACTGTTGTAACTTGCGGTTCAAATAAATCTTCAGTATCTAAAGTTAGAGCCTCTACAGAATTACCGATTGCAAATTCTGAATCTTCATCTGCTAGAACATCTTCCAGCGATTCGCCTTCATCCAGTAGATTTGCAAACAAATCTTCCGCAGAATTTAGGGGTTCTGTAGTTTCACGCTCTGCCACTGATGGAGATAGTACCGCTTCTGTCGCGGCAGCACTTTCCGTATTTTCGATCGTGAAATCTTCCAGTTCTAATTCTAGTTCTGCGACTGTTTCTCCCGCGAACAAACTAGCGTACAAATCCTCAACATTTTCGTCATTTTCTGCTAAGAAATTTTCCGAATCAGCACCCGAAAAGCGAGTTGGCTGTGGAGGGATTTCCGGTGAAGAACCGAACAAATTATCTTCCAAATCCGGGAGCGAGAGAGGAGTTTCAATGCGATCGCGATCGCGCCTCAACTTTCCGAATTGCGAAGAAATTTCTGTCCCGGCGTAGGGCAATCTGTCTTGTTCTGGGAGTTCGCCACTGCGCTCTTCACTTTCGGCATCGGCTGATGAGTGGATCTTGGTATTTGAGAAGCCGCCAGTAGCAACAGAGCGATCGGATGCGGTTGGGGAACCTGTTTGGACATTTGCCAGGGCGATCGGCTGCTGCACGTAGGAAGAGGCTTCTCGTCCCAACTGTGCGACCAAGTGATTAACAAAAGTCGCGAACATTGCCTCGCTCTGCTGGCTCAAACCATGCATATTTTCAAGTCCTTGGGACAAGGAAGCTTGATAGCTTTGCAGATTTGCTTCCAAAGCCTCGAACACGATACCCATCGTAGAATCGAGCCTCATCAGCAGACTGTCAGCACTAGCTTGGAACCGTTGCATTTGCTCCAATCTCTGAGCCGGTGTTAGCAGCGGGAGTTCTTCTGAGGTTTGTGCGCTTAAAGCCGATTGCTGCGATTGTGCAGCAGTGCTTGGTAATAATTGATTTTCTAGGCTACCAAAAATTTGGGATAAATCGCGATCCAAGGTTTCTTCCAAGCGCCCCGTCAGTACCTGCAAGAATTCAGAAATGATTTGCTGTTGGTTTGCTTGTTGCTGAGCTAGGGATTGTTGTTGCTGCCGTTTTGCTTCTAGCTGTTTGATTTCTTGAATGAGGGCTTGTTGCTCTTGTCGCAGAGCTACTATTTCTTCTTGGAGCGGCCCCGTCAAACCCGATCGCAGGTTGGTGATTTCCTCAGTGACGGCAAGCATAATTTGCTCTGTTGCTGAGGGGCGATCGATCCTCGGGGGCATTTTGGGTACTGGAACTGGTTCCGGGCGGACAGTTGGGCTGGCGGGCCCCTTGCGGGCAGCTACCTTTGACTCTGAGGAAACCAGATAAGTGCGAACTCGCTCTAAAAGTTGGCGCTGGTGGACAGTATCGATCGAACCCGTCCAAGGCAAGCGGGGTGCGGGCTTGCTGAGTACCTCATCAATCTCAGCAATCAGTGCTTGAATTTTGTACTTCTGAGAATTCAAGGGCGGAACCTCTGGGAATGCGGCTAAGTAGAAACTTTATTGAAAAAAGATTGAAGTCAGGCGGCAGCTATGCCAATAGATAGAATAATCTGAATGTGAGTCCGTCAATAATTGACTAATATTTGCTGACAACTTTGAATTAACCTTTTGCTTTTGCCTTCGGTTGACTTCTATTGCCTTGACATCCACCCCGTCCTCTTATGAGCGGGGATTCCCAATCGTCACCGATCGGGTTTCTGCTTCATAGCACCCGCCCTAACAGACTTGCTCTGTTCGGGTCTTACGGTCGCTCCACAGACTGCAACGGCTAGCCCAGCCGCCAAAATATTTTTTGCAGCGTTAATATCGCGATCGTGGTTTATCCCACACTTAGGACATTCCCATTCTCGAACATTCAACGGCAATTTTTCAACAATGTGACCGCAGTTTCCACAGCGTTTAGAACTAGGAAACCAGCGGTCTATTTTTACAAACTCTCGCCCATACCACTCGCACTTGTAACTTAGTTGGCGAATCAACTCACCCCAACTAGCGTCACTAATAGCAAGAGCTAATTTATGGTTTTTCACCATATTCTTGATAGCTAAATCCTCAACTACAATCGTTTGGTTTTCACGAATAATTTGAGTTGTCAGCTTGTGCAAGAAGTCTTTGCGAATATCGACTATTTGTGAGTGGACTCTAGCCACTTCCAACTGTGCCTTGTATCGATTGTTACTTCCTTTTTGCTTTTTGGCTAGGGCTTTTTGCTTTCTTTTTAATTTTTTGCGAAGTTTTTTGAATTGTTTGGGATTAGCAATCTTGTCGCCATTACTGGTGGTAATCAGGCTAGCGATCCCTACATCCAATCCGATAGTTTTATCGGTTTTAGGAAGCGGTTTAATCGTATAGTCATTTACGAGTATGGAGACATACCAACGTCCAGCGGGTGTTAGTTTTACGGTAACAGTAGACGGGATGCACCCTTCGGGAATTTGCTGGCTCCAGCGAATAGGTAACGGATCGTTACACTTTGCGAGAAACAGTTGGCCATTTTTCCAACGGAAAGCTGATCTAGTAAATTCAGCGCTACCGCCGCTGTGCTTTTTCTTGAAATTAGGATATTTAGCTCGTCCTCCAAAGAAGTTGGTAAAAGCTGTTTGAAGGTGTCTAAGTCCTTGTTGAAGGGGTACACAACTAACTTCGTTCAGGAAATCAAGCTCTTCTTCTTGTTTCCAATTTGTTAGCATTGAGGAGGTTTCTTTGTATCCAACCCTCTCTTGACGCTCATACCAGGCTTCCGTGCGAGCGGCTAAAGCCTTGTTGTACACTAACCGAGTGCAACCCATTGTCCGTCGCAAGATATTTTCTTGCTCGGTGGTTGGGTAGAATCGGTAGCGGTAGGCTTTTTCCATCTTCACATAGTATCAGGTCTTTTGTAAGGCAATCGATTTGTTTTGTATATTTTTGTAAATCCGTTTTATAAGGACGGGGTTTCTACCCATTTTTCTGATGATAGGTTAGGCGGTACTTCCGCATCAAATGCCCGCTTCTGTTGACTGCAAGCGCTCTCCAATTCTGCGGCTGCTTTCCTTGTTTCCGGACACAGACAGGCGATACCCGAAGACGGATAGCAGCGATCGCCCGAACTGCCACTGCCTCACCCATAACCGCTCGTAAAAACATGGACAAAGCTACCCAAAAGTAGTCAATGTTATACATCTACGTTAGTAATTTTAGTCCACAGTCCTAAAACTACAGGAATAAACGGCAATCCCTCTATTCCCTTCATGAAGTCGGGAATTACTTTTCTCGCT
>NZ_JAEQCB010000205.1:0-12294 GCF_020738785.1 Microcoleus sp. PH2017_05_CCC_O_A
CTGCCAAAATAAAGGGAGCGATCGCACCCAATGGCGATCGACCCCTCTAAAATATTGCGAACTATCTACTTTCTGCGGCGGCGCCGCCAATCAACACCCAACCGCTTGAGGTAATCCCAGCCGCGTTGGGGCCAAACATGAGCGCTACCAGTCTTTTCAGCAATCCAGCGAGCTACTTTGGGGCCTGTCCAGTCTCCGCCGTCGGGGGCGGGGCCTTGCAGGGCTTGTCGCAGTTCTTCTTGCTGTTCGGGGCTCAGCAAGGATTTGGCAGGAGGGGGCTGGCGGTCTCCGCTGCGGTTTCTCACAGAGTTAGGCCCTTCTCGGTTGTAGCGCTGGACAATTTCTTTGGCGTAGTCGTAGTTAATCCCTACGACTTGGGCTGCTTGTTTGATAGTCCAATTTCGGGAAACTAAGAGTAGCAAGTGCCAGCGGCGCGACTCTGTGGTGTTTTGTGCCTGCCGGTAGCGAATTTTGAGTTCCTCTGCCGTCAGGTGAGATTCTAAGTGAGCTTTAGGTGGCATTCCTCCAACGGGGCATCGGGAACTTCTTACCATATATCTTTGGTTTTGGGGAGAATTCCGGATGAAATTGTCTTCTTGGGGATCGTCGCGGCAAATACGTAGCTTTTTTTACCGCAGATGCAAGCATAGAGACGCAGTTGAAGAAGGGCTGTAAGTGCGTGCAATTGCCAGCTATATTGGCTAAGTGGCTGAAAGTAGAAATGATAAAGGTACGAGCATGGCATCCATCCGCGAGTTGCACCGACAACTGGTCAATAAAGAACGCTCTGCTGTGGAAATTACTCAAGAAGCATTAGACCGAATTACCCAGCTAGAGCCGAAATTGAAAAGCTTTCTGTGCGTGACAGCAGACAGCGCATTGGCGCAGGCCCACAAAGTGGATGCCCAAATCGCAGCAGGCGAGGCAATTGGGTTGTTGGCCGGCATCCCGATCGCCGTTAAAGACAATATGTGCACCGAGGGCATTCCCACAACCTGCGCCTCTCGGATTTTGGAAAATTTTGTCCCTCCCTACGATGCAACCGTCGTCTCCAAACTCAAAGCAGCCGGTGCGGTGATTCTGGGCAAGGCCAATATGGACGAGTTTGCCATGGGGAGCTCGACGGAAACTTCGGCCTATCAAGTTACCGCGAATCCTTGGGACTTGGAGCGCGTGCCCGGAGGTTCTTCTGGCGGTTCTGCCGCAGCGGTAGCCGGCGGAGAATGCGTCGTTAGCTTGGGTTCGGATACTGGAGGTTCGATCCGCCAACCTGCTGCTTTTTGCGGTTTGGTGGGGCTGAAACCGACCTATGGGTTGGTTTCTCGTTACGGTTTGGTGGCCTACGCTTCTTCTCTCGATCAAATCGGGCCCTTTGGCCGGACTGTTGAGGATACGGCGATTTTGTTGGGGGCTGTCGCTGGTTATGACAGTAAAGATTCGACGAGTCTCAATGTCCCAATTCCTGACTACGCCCAAGCTTTGAGACCCAGTTTGCGACCGAAGGGTCAGATTAGAATTGGTGTAATTAAAGAAACTTTTGGCGTCGGGTTGGACTCGGCGGTTAAAGACGCCGTGACAAAGGCGATCGAGCAATTTCAACAATTGGGTGCAGAAATTCAAGTCGTTTCTTGTCCCCGGTTCCGCTACGGTTTGCCCACTTACTACATTATTGCTCCCTCGGAAGCTTCGGCGAATTTGGCGAGATATGATGGAGTAAAGTATGGTTTCCGATCGCCCGATCCCGAAAATCTTTTGGATATGTATGCCAAAACTCGCGCTCAAGGGTTCGGTGCAGAAGTTAAACGCCGGATTGCGATCGGCACTTACGTGTTGTCCGCTGGATATTACGACGCCTATTATCTCAAAGCTCAAAAAGTTCGGACTTTGATTAAAGAAGACTTTGAAAAAGCTTTTTCTCAAGTTGATGTTTTGGTCTGTCCCACTGCTCCGACTACGGCTTTTAAGGCAGGCGAAAAATTCAACGACCCCCTGAGTATGTATTTGTCAGATTTGATGACTATTCCGGTGAATCTTGCTGGTTTGCCAGCTTTGAGTTTGCCCTGCGGATTTGATGATAAAGGACTGCCGGTGGGTATACAACTGATTGGTAATGTTTTGCAAGAATCTCGGCTGTTTCAAGTGGCTCATGCTTACGAACAATCCACTAATTGGCACTTGCGTCACCCGGAATTGAATTAATTTTTGAAATTCGGCGGAACGCTGCTGCGGAAGTTAGTAATCGATCTAAAGCTAATCATATGAATTAATCATTTGTCATTAGTTTTTGACCGATTTCTAATCTCCCGCGTGTCTTATTTTCTATGAACAAGTTACTGGTATTTGTTTTGTCTAAATCCCTCATAACTTTTGGGATAGTTTTGGCGATCGCTTATTCTGCTGCTTGTGTATTGCTATTTGTAGCGCAAGGTAAGTTTATCTTTTTTCCGGCGCGGGCGATCGAAACTACGCCAGATGATTTTAAGTTGAAATATCAAGATGTTTGGCTGCAAATTCCAGCTAAAACAGCGGCGCTGGAAATGGAAAGCGTACATGGGTGGTGGATTCCTGCCTCGGAAAACCCCCGCAAATTTCGGGGGGAAGTAAGAGAGGTGGTTCCACTTCAACCATCCCAAACCCCCCCCAGCCCCCCCTTGTTAAGGGGGGGAGTCAGAGAGGCTGTTCCTGTCCCCCCCCTTAACAAGGGGGGGTTAGGGGGGGTTCCGGTTCCCCCACTTCACAAGGGGAACTTAGGGCGGGTAGTTTTGTACCTGCACGGTAATGGTTCAAATGTGGGAGCAAATGTCGAACACGCTAATCGATTTCATGGCTTAGGTTTGTCAGTATTTCTGATCGATTATCGCGGTTATGGAAAAAGTCAGGGCGATTTTCCGAGCGAATCTCGGGTTTATGAGGATGTTGAACAGGCCTGGGATTATTTGGTGAAACAGCGGGGGATTAACCCAAATCAAATTTATATTTACGGTCATTCTTTGGGAGGGGCAATTGCGATCGATCTAGCAGTGCGGCACCCGGAGGCTGCGGGGTTAATTGTGGAGGGTTCTTTTACTTCGGTAAGGGCAATGGTAGACTTCCAAAAACCGCTATTTAGGGCGTTTCCGATAGATTTGTTGCTGGCGCAGCGGTTTGATTCTCTGTCAAAAGTCGATCGCCTGCAAATGCCGGTACTATTTATTCACGGGACTGCTGACACTGTAGTTCCAGCCGAAATGAGCCAAAAAATGTTTGATGCAGCACCCGAACCCAAACAGCTTTACATGGTTCCCAATGGAGGACACAATAATGCGGCACAAATCGGCGGTGCAGAATATCTGCGGGTAGTGAGCAAATTTTTATTGTAGGGTGCGTCAGCTCATAGTGCGATCGTAAAAAAAGATAAAAAAGGGTACGTAGTTGCGCTTGGGCGCTCTTATCTTATATATATGAAAGAGCGCTGAAGCGCAACTACGTACCTAAAGATCGACACCTATAAACGGCTTACCAATTAATTCAACCTTAAAATATCTAACCACCAGTCATTGACGGCACGGCAGTAATTGCAGTAATTGTTCGAGCTAATCGGTTGTTGTTTTTTAACATCACAACCTCGCCGAGATATTTTGCGGTTCGGCATCCGGGCGCCGCAGAAATTAGCATCTATAAAATTAGCTTTGTTCAATCTCGCATCGCTCAAATCGGCCCCTCTGAGGTCAGCACCGCTAAGATTTGCACCGCTTAAATCAGCTTCTTTGAGGTCAGCACCGCTGAGATTTGCCCCAGAAAAATCGGCATTTCTCAGGTCACTTCGACTTAGTTTAGCTGCGCTCAAATTACTGCATTTTAAGTTGGCCAACTGAAGAGATGCGTCGAGCAGAGAACTTTCGCTGAGATTGGCATTTTCTAAGTTGGCTCCCCTGATGTCCGCCCTGCTCATGTCGGCTTTGCTGAGGTCGGCATCGATTAAAAAGGCATTTCTCATGTTGGCGTTATTTAAATTAGCTTCCATTAAATCCGCCGCAGTCAAATCCGCATCTACTAAGTCGGCCCTGCTGAGAGTGGCGCGACTCAAGGAAGCGCCAAACAAATCTGCACGGCTCAAGGAAGCGCCAAATAAGTCGCATCCGGGACATCCTCTTGTTGCTAGCAGCCGCTTGATTAGAGGCAGATTTTGAGCTTGTAAGGGAACTGCTGCGCCAAATGGGAGTAGCAGAATCACTGCTGCCAGAATTGTCAGTTTAATTTTTGTCATCAGGTGTTGCGCGTTTAAATTGTATATGTCAATTACCTATTACCTAGTTGTCAAATCATCTCCTCATCAGACTTTCTCCCTCGATCTCTCCCCTCTGCCGGAATCTCCTCGAACATAACAGACTATGTAGATGCAAGCAAAGCTTAGTCCGGGTAATTCATCTAACTGCGTTTTATCGCCTAGTTTTCTCCTGGAATAACGCGCGCGGGGCTAAAAACAGGGTTTATTGGTAGATTTTTCGCTGTCAAATCCAATATTTTTAGCAGAAACGGCCTTGTTTGCAGCAGTCTTGGTCTAGTCGATTGACAAGCGAATTTCGACCTGTGGTACCCGCCACGTGATTTATCCGTGGAATCAATCCCAAATCGAAAATCGAAAATCCTCTCTTCCCCCGAATTTATAAAATCTAAAATCGATTGACGTGGCACGCCGGTGTGAGGTTGGCGGACGATCGCCTTTGCGGATATTACTTACTCCTTTAGGATGAGAGCGATTACCTCAAATCGGCTTTGCAGGCTACCGGCGAGCCACCGTTGGCAGTGGCTCAATGCCTTGTATTTTGTAGCTGGCGACGGCTGGGGTAAATGAGCTCCGGCAGTGATTCGGTAATTTCTGGTGGATGCAGGCGGATTGTGCTACGGGGGCGATCGCTCTCCGTACAGGCGATCGGTAAATAAGCCAATTGGCTTAGACTCTTAAGACATATTGCTGATGCGATGCCTTCTACAAAAAAGATAGCATTTTGGTATGAACGCCGAAATTATACTGAATAAGCAAGTATAAAAAACGACAAAGTGTGTCGGCGGGTGTGAAAAATGGGTACAACTAATACTTTCAGACGAGGAAAATCAATGTCGAACAGCATAGATCAACTGGCAGAAGGCGGCAGAGGCATCAAACTCATGTGGCAGATTGCAGACGAGCTGAGTTACACCCGGACTCTTGACGGTCGAAATTGTTTGTCGCTGAGCAAAAGTTACGAAGTAGAAAGTCGCTCGCGATCGCAAAATATAAAAAAGGCTAGCGTTTTAGATGGGTTAATGAATTTGTTAAAGAAGTGGGATTGGCAAGATGACATTGAGCAGGAAGCAGAACTGAATGAAAGTTCTTTGAAAAACATCAGCCTGCAAGTCAACACAGATATGAATGCTTTAACTAAAGTTTTGGACTGGTTGGAGCAGTTGCAAGATGTATCGATCCCCAATGAGGTTTGGTTCCAATTACAGCTAGCTTTAGCTGAAGGTTTTACTAATGCAGTTCGTCACGCTCACAAAAATCTGCCCGCAGAAACTCCTATTCAACTGCAAATTACGGTATGTAGCGGACACTGGCAATTCAAACTTTGGGATTGTGGGCCGCGTTTTGATTTTGATGCTAAGCTCGAAGAAATTATCGCAACAGATAGAAAACGCTTTGCTGATTTAGAGGTTTTGAGCGATACTTGCTTGATACCTAGCAGACCGACAACTTTGGAAATGTCTCAGTTTCGGATTGCTGGGTAAAGTAACAATTAACAGACTGGCACGGTTGAAAATGTGTTATACTAATAACGGTGTTAGGGGAAGAGTTACGGGTTGTGTCTCCGCGCGGGTCAGGGGTTTTTAATACTAGCGACCTGCTGCGGAGAAGGTTAAAAGCTATGGGCTTGGGTGAGTCTCTAGCAGTTCGACAAAAATGGGTTCCTTTGTTAAATTAGACATGAAAAATTCACCACAAAAAGTTAAAATTTATTCACATTAATTTTTAATTTTTTAATCTATGATGGTATCTGGTCGCTCACCAAATACTAATGATTTCCAAAGAAAGTTTATTTGTGCTGTCTCTATTTCCCTACTTGGGTTTTCTCTGGTTTTTGACGAAATCTGGAAAAACTCCTCGTTTAGCTCTGATGGGATTTTACGGCACTCTCGTGTTTGTGGGTGTGACTATTCCCGCAGCAATTTATGCAAAAGTTGCCTACAATGAGTCGCTAGCAAATGTCGATTGGCTCCACGGTTCTGCGGAACTATTCTTGACACTTGCCAATATTTTAGTAGTTTTAGGCTTTCGGGAAGCGGTGATTAAAGCCAAAGCATCCTCACAGAATGAGGGCGAAAAGCAAGAGTGTCTTGCAGACGGGGGAATTGATTAAGACTTTGAGCGGCCATTCTGACGCGGTGATTTCGGTGGCTATCAGTCCCGATCGCGAAACTATGGCTAGCGGCAGTCGAGATGGTACTGTTAAAGTCTGGAACTTGCAAACAGGCGAATGTTTGTGCAGCCTAGTTGGGTGCAATCCGGTGGCTTTTAGTCCTGACGGTCAAACTTTAGTCACCGGTGGGGATGGGGCCCAAATGTTAGTTTGGCAGGCGTTTGTTTAGTTGGGCGAGATAGCTGAGATACTGGGAAATGCGATCGACATCTGCGTCAAGCAAGCGATTGGCCCAAGAATATATCTTAAGTTGCGATCGCATTTCCCGAAATATTGCAGCATCCCCGCGACTGTCGAGAGGGAAAACCGAAGCATCAAATCCCGCCGACTTGAGACGGCTAACAGCGCCATCGCCATCTTGTACCCACAATTGACGCTTGATGCGAAGAGGTTGACAGCAATATTCACCGACAACGATTCCCCCCACCGAAACGCTAGCATCCTCTCCACGATTGGAAAGTTCTTGCAAAATAGCTTTCAGAGAATTGAGGTTTTTGACATCTTGCACCTGCGGCGGTGTAAACTTGACAATCACCATTTCTGTAACTTCCACTGGTTTAGTCGATCGTCCAAAGTTGACCGGTTGATTCGCCCAAGAATTTTGTATTTCCGATGGCGCCACCCAAGAATTTTGCGTTTCCGATGGCGCCACCCAAGAATTTTGCGTTTCCGATGGCGCCACCCAAGAATTTTGTATTTCCGATGGCGCCACCCAAGAATTTTGTGTTTCCGATGGCGCCGCCCAAGAATTTTGTGTTTCCGGTAGTGGGATCTCGATTTCCTCTGTAACCTCTGGTGTTTCTACAGGCTTTGCAGTATCTACAATTATCTGAATTTCCTCACCATCCTTCTCAATTTTCCCGCTAATCAGTAATACAGCATTCTCTATAATATGCGGTTTTAATTGTTCGTAAGCCTTCGGAAACACAACAGCTTTGATTTGATGTGTCAAATCTTCTAATTGCAAAATTGCCATCGCATCGCCTTTTTTCGTCACTACCAGTTTGATAGCGTTGAGCATGACAATAACCGATACTTTACCCTTTTTCTCGGCTAACTGTGCGAGAGTCACAACATCTGGATCTTGATTAGATTGAAGCAGAAACTTGAGGGGATGATCTGATACATAAAAACCCAGCAATTCTTTTTCTAAACGCAATTTTTCCTGTGTGTCAAAATCTTTCACAGTTTTTGATTTTGGCGCAGATTCATACTTATTCGCCGACTTCCCAAAGCTAGTATCTCCTAACAAGTCAAAGAGATTACCTTGACCAGTTTCTCGGTCTTTTTTGCGGTCTTGCGCCCATTTCATAACCCCTTCCAAGTCGTTTACTAATTGCTGGCGGTTGGGTGCGATTTTGTCAAAAGCACCACAGTGAATCAAGGCTTCTAGGGCGCGGCGGTTGACAGAATGTAGATTTACGCGATCGCACAAATCTGGTAAAGACTTAAAATCACCCCCTGACCTGCGCGCCTCCAAAATATTCTCAATAGCCCCCTCACCCACATTTTTAACCGCCGAAATTCCAAACAAAATCTTATGTTTTTCCGCCTTTGTCATCTCCCTCGGCAATGGCGTGAAAGTAAGTTCAGAACCATTAATATCAGGTGGCTCAACATCAATCTTCAGCTTGATACAATTAGCAATATATCTCTGTACCTTCTCCTGATCGCCTCGGTTAGC
This sequence comes from Microcoleus sp. PH2017_05_CCC_O_A, assembly GCF_020738785.1. Lineage (NCBI taxonomy): Bacteria > Bacillati > Cyanobacteriota > Cyanophyceae > Oscillatoriales > Microcoleaceae > Microcoleus > Microcoleus sp. PH2017_05_CCC_O_A. Next base: position 8,122 of record NZ_JAEQCB010000205.1, read on the forward strand.
AGTCAGCAGTGCAGCCATGTATTCAACAGGAAAATTTGCTTTTAAATAAGCAGTTTGATAAGTGATATAGGCATAGGCCATTGAATGGGATTTATTAAAGCAATTAGATGCCACCAGACTATTTTCTAGTGTAAAATTATGATCTCTTTCAACGCCAATGTCATATACTTCTTGAGTTCCTAGTGATTTTCTACTAATGATTTTAACCATGTTTGTAACTCCTGAGAATATCTTCAATTTTAGTCTTTTTTCGTTGTAAACCTAATCTGGGATACTGATACACAAAATCATAGAATGCTTGTATATTTTTCCGACTAAATATTCTCCAATAATAAACTTTTTTAAATTGATGCTCTTGTACAGAACCCATGCCTAAGTGCCTTGTTAGTTCGCAGGGAAATTTAAAGGAACTAACAATGCAGACTAAACCGCCACTCCTACCTTTGTTTGCATAAGCACAACCGTCACCATCAAAGTACCCTAACACATAAGACGCTAAATATTTGGAGTTAGGAAAATAGGTAACTTCTGAAAAAGTCCTTCCTGTTATGATGCCGTAGCCCTGTAAAGAGCTTGCCAGTTTTTCAGAAGAAAAATTTATTCGGTAGTGAGGAGCATAATTTTGAGGCTGAACAATTCTAATTTCACCAGAGTATTGTAGCTCTATGCTGAGCATTTCTGTGAGTTCTTTGTCAATTGATTCAAAAGCTACATAATTAGTTTGAGTAACGCAGCCATCAGCAGCTAGCAATCCTAACAAATAGGCTTTAGCTTGAGAGTCAATTATATCAAAATAGCTTTCATTTAAAGTATAGCGGTTTCGTCGCTTAGTATTAATGTCAGCTTCTTTTAAAACTCTTGAAACTGCTCTCTCGCTTACCCCAAGGTAGTTAGGGATTTCTCGACACTCCATGCCTTGGTTAAAAGCTAAAATGATTTGTTCCTTGTGTTCTGATTTTAGTTTCCTATAGTCTATATACATTTTATAGATGTGAGCTAGAGTTGATTTGTTTTAAGTCTAATCCTTTTTCAAAGATTTCGTCAATAGGTAGCATTTGACCGTCAAAAGTCATAAACTTGTGATCTTTTGTCGCGCGAATTATCGAGCCATCTTCCAGACAATACTCAAAGACCTCCTGCTGACCTCGGCGATGCCACTGTGCAATTGGCTGTGTATAAATATGGCCATTATTATCAACACTGTAAACGGTACATTCAATTTCTTCCTCGACAATTTTACCAATAGCCATCGGCCCATATTCCATAGTCAATATCTTCGTGTCATAGCTCAAACAATATTCCGCGAATTGAAGCATCTGTCCGAACAACTCTTCGGCAACTCTTTGAGCGACACCATTCTTAGTTGCGCCATCAATAAATGTTTCCTTTTGCTTCTGCATTTCATCAGCCTTCTTCTTGCCCATTGCGCGGCGCAGCAAGTCAGCTTGACCTAAAGAATAGCCCGCCAAATCTTGAGCCATCCGCATAATTTGCTCTTGGAAACAAAGCGTTCCATAAGTCTCTTTTAAAATCGGTTCTAACAGCGGATGGTCGTATTTAACGACTTCTCTACCATGTTTGCGATCGATAAATTGTGGAATCAAACCAGCATCCAGCGGGCCGGGACGATAAAGCGCCAGAATAGAAGAAATATCATCCAGACAAGAAGGTTTGATTTTTTTTACTACATCCAGCATCCCAGAAGATTCTAGCTGAAAAATACCTTCTAAATCTCCTTTTTCTAATAGTTGATAAGTCTTTGCTACATCACCGGGTAACTTGTTGTTCCTAGTAAATGTCTCTTGAGCTCTGCGTTCTATGTCAGAAGGTAAGCCTTCAGCATTGATAGTTATATCTTGAGTTTGCTTAACATAATCAACAGTTTTTTGGAGAGTCGTTAAATTTTTGAGTCCCAGAAAGTCCATTTTGAGTAACCCCAAAAATTCCAAGTCTTCCATAAAATATTGGGTGATTACAGCACCATTTTCATTTTTTTGCAGGGGCACAATTTCATCAAGGGGGATGGAAGAAATCACCACACCGGCGGCATGAACACCATAGGTTTTGTTAGTTCCTTCAATGCGAATTGCCATGTCAATCCACTGACGCACTGGGACTTCGGTGCCAGTTTCGGCATTAGTACAAATAGTATTTTCGTAGTTGGTTTTAAATTCCTGTGCCGGTGTTGCATCGGAAATCATTACTTTGAGTTTTTCCGGTTTCCCCCGCGATACTGGAATCATTTTCGCCATCTCATCGGCTTTTTTGTAGGGAATACCTAAAACTCTGGCAACATCTTTCAAAACAGCTTTTGATGTCATCCTGTTGAAGGTAATAATTTGCGCTACGCGGTCTGTACCATATTTGTCTGTAACATATTTAATCATATCGTCCCGTCTTTCGATGCAGAAATCGCTATCAATATCTGGCATCGATTTGCGTTCGGGATTGAGAAATCTCTCGAATAGCAATCCGTGGTGTACCGGGTCTATGTTGGTAATATTGAGGACATAAGCAACTAAAGAACCTGCCGCAGAACCACGTCCTGGCCCGACGGGAATATTGTTGTCTCTAGCATATTTCATGTAGTCCCAAACCACTAAAAAATATTCAGAGAAACCCATCTGCTGAATCATTTTTAGCTCATATTCTAGTCTTTGTTTGTAGACTGGGGGGATTTCATTTCTGGTACGGGCTTTGAGTCTTTCTAATAATCCTAGCCAAGATATTTCTTCTACATAGGTATCGGCGGTATGTTCTGGGGGAATTGGGATTGTGGGAATCCGAGCTTCTCCTGTTAGATCGTATCTTGATACTTTGTTTGCTACTTCTAGGGTGGTTTCGATCGCCTCTTCGATCGTTTCATCATCCAAATGGTCTCGAAATAGTTGCGCCATCTCCATAGCAGACTTCAGATATTCTGTGCCGCTGTAGCGCATCCGCTTTTCTTCTTCAATCAGTTTGTTGGTGTTGATGCACAACAAAGCATCGTGAGCTTCTACGTCGTTGCAGGAAATATAGTGAGAATCATTGGTGGCAATTATTTTAATATTGAATTCGCGGGCAATTTTGACGATTTCAACATTAACCATGCGGTCTTCTTGGGAACCGTGGTCTTGAATTTCTATATAATAGTCTTCTCCAAATACTTCTTTATACCATTTGGCAACTTCGCGGGCAGTATCTAGCTTGTTTTGCAGAATCATTTGGGGAACTTCGCCACCCAAACAAGCGCTGGTAACAATGAGACCTTCGGAGTATTGTTTGAGGAGTTCTTTGTTGATGCAAGGACGGGCAAAAATACCTCTTTCGGGCATTCCTTTTAAATGGGAAATTGTGGTAAGCTTTACTAAGTTTTTATAACCTTGGGTATTTTTAGCTAAGACAACTTGATGGTATTTTCTTCTACCTCTAACTTTGACTTCGATCTCGCCGTTGACGACGTACATTTCATTGCCAATGATGGGCTTGATATTTTTATTTCGGCAAACTTTGATTAGCTCGATCGCCCCATACATCACTCCGTGGTCTGTAAGGGCGATCGCGGGCATCCCCAATTCCACCGCCCGTTCGGCGAGCTGCTGTAGCTGAGATGCCCCGTCTAGCAGGCTGTAATCGCTGTGAATGTGCAAGCCAACGAAGGACATAGAGATTTTAAATATAAGATTTTAGATTTTAAATCTTACACCATTGGCGTGTCAAAGGATAAAATAAAAAACAAAGCTTATTATCACTTTTAAGATAATTTGGGGTGGGGGGTTTGGTACCGCATAAGATGAGTTTGCTGTGATATTGATGATTTGATCGGTAAATTATTGTCGATCGCGATGGCTACGCCCCGGCTTACGCCTACGAGCTTTTACAAACTTGCTTGTTCTAAATAACGCTCCAAGTCTTTAATACGTTCTTTTGTGACTCTGGCTCTGCAATAACCGTAGATAGAAGGAGCCACACTACCACCCTCAAAGTGTCCTGATTCATAATCGCAAGATTCATCTCTAAACTTGAGCCAACTGCGCTGTGCGACTATCAATCTCTGCTTTTGTTTGCTGTTGAGTTTTGGTTGAAGTTGCTGATATACTTGATTGAGTTTTTTGTCTGCTGCCTGAAACTCTTGGCTGGAACACAGATTCTGATCCAGTGTGGTTTGAGGGCTTTTACAGTTAGGTTGTT
>NZ_JAEQCB010000206.1:0-7756 GCF_020738785.1 Microcoleus sp. PH2017_05_CCC_O_A
TTGGGAATTGGGAATTGGGAATTGGGAATTGGGAATTGGGAATTGGGAATTGGGAATTGGGAATTGGGAATTGGGAATTGGGAATTGGGAATTGGTAATTGGTAATTGGTAATTGGTAATTGGGTGTAAAACTTAAGACTAAGTGCAGTGGGCATCTACAAACTAATGACTGTTGACTAATGACTGTTGGAAAGCGAGCGGGGACAGCACTATGACTAATGACTGTTGGAAAGCGAGCGGGGACAGCACTATGACTAATGACTAATGACTGCTGACTAATGACTAATGACTGTTGACTGTTGACTAATGACTAATGACTAAAATCTTAATTCGTATTCGGCGGTGACGCGATTGTCTCCTTGGAAATTGGTTGAACCTCTGAGCAATATTTTGTCGTTTAAACGATACCGCACGTTGAATTCTGTTGGCTGATTTGCTGATAATACTCGAATGATTGATGCTGAAAGATTGCGCGTGATATCGGCCCCGACTTCTAAGCCTATACCGAGGGAACCTGCACCGGATGCGGCCCCTGAACTGGAACTGGCTGTTTGTCCTTCGTTTCCTCTAATTCGTGTGGGAAATAACCTAAATTCGCTCAATCCGGTGGCGTTGGTAATTACGGATTGCAGGTTGTTGAATAATCCGGCACCGGCTAAATTGGCGATCGCCAGTGTACTGTCTCCCTGTCCTAATGTTTGCACGAAACTGCCGCCTAATAGCGCTACAATCTCTGTTTGCGATCGCCCTGGAGAACTCCTCAACTCGATATTTTCGGCCAACTGGGAGGCTTTACCCTTGACTAATGCTTGAATTCGGACACTCCGCACGCTGCCGAAACTTGTCGGTTCATCGGCTATTTCAGAGGCGACAGATGTTCCTGGAGTGCGAAACCGCGAGACTTCTTGTACCGATGTTGCTAATCTCACGTCCAATGTCGGATCGAGTCCTTGTGTTGGTACAAAGGTAGCTGTTTGTGGGTATCCCTTATCAAGCTTAAACTGCGTGGTAAACAAATTCACCGCACCCGAAGTCAACCGAATCGTACCCGCAGGGCGAATATCGTCTAAAGTTCCATTCACCGTCAAAGCCCCTGTCGCCTGAAAATTCAATATCGGCGCACTCGTTACCCGCACTCCTCGGCCTAATTTCAGCGCCAAATCGTTTAATCCAACTTCAAAGGAAGGGGAAGATGTCGGCGAAGTCGGAGTCGCAGGAGAAGTAGAAACCTCAGTCGGAGTCGTAGGGGAAGATGTCGTAGTGGAAGGGGAATCGGAAGAAGCTAACCGAGTTCCGCCACCTCCGGCGCTGGGGAGAAATACTTCGCCGTCGTACAGTTCAATTTTACCGCTCAACTGCGGCCGCAAAGCTGTTCCCCTTGCTTGGACTTGACCGACTGCGCCGCCGCGGTACAATCCTCTGAGATTCAATCCCAATTTATCTAGATTGACAGCCAAAGGATTCGCTGCATCGACATCGCCCTCCGCAAAAGGGACAGACAGCGGAATCACGCCCTGGGCTACAACTTCCCCTTTACTCAATTGTCCCCGAATTCCTTCTACCCGAATACGATCGCCCTCAAAGCGCACCGCCCCAGTTAGCCCTGTAATCGGTTCTGGGAAAGCCCGCGCCCGGACGGTTGCATTTTCAAAATTGGCAATTCCTTGCGCTACAGGCTGTTGTAGCGTCCCTCCGACGCGAATTTGCACCTGTCCCTTGCCATTGACCCAGGCAAGTTGGGGAGTTAAGACATTAATAATTGCTAATCCTTCATTCTGCAAATTCGCCCTGAAATCTATTTGATTGTTGTCGGGTTTTACCGCAGCAAAGGGTAACTCGAAAGGCAAACTTCCCTGCACTTCAATTGGTTCGGTTTGAGTTACCAAAGCGCTGCCCCCAAAATTGAGGCGGGCGTTGCTATAACTGAAACTGCTGTCGGCTTTTTTAATCGGTTCTCCGTTTAGCGTTCCGTCCACCAAACTTAATTCGCCGGTGGCTTGCGGATTTTCTAAACTTCCGGCTAAGTTTGCCCGCAAATTTAAGTTTCCGGTTACGTCTACAAAGGGTAATTCGATTAGTTTTGCTAACTCTTCTACGGGTACGTTTTCGATCCGCAACTGCCCGGATTGAGCTTTCTGTCCGAGTTGTCCCGAAAATCCGATCGCACTTTTGCCCGATCGAATTTCCAGCGGCAACACGGTTAAAATCCCGTCCTGAAAACTGCCCTCAATGCTGAACTGTTCGGCGACATATTTTCCCCACTGCCAATTATCGCCTTTGACGTTAAATTGAGCTTGCACGCCTGTTCGCAGAGAACCTGCGACTGCAATTTCGCCACCAAAAGTTCCCTGCAATTGAGATAAGGCAGGCAATTTTTCCGATGATTTCACAGCTTGCTGCTGCTGCAAGATTACTTCGATTTCTGCCAAGCGGCGCAACTGTTCGATTAACGGCGCTTCCGGTTCTCCGACTGCGACTGTTTTCACGTCACCGCTGTTACCGTAAACGGGAGGTTTCAAGCCTCTCGCGAAATCTCCTAAATTGAAATACCGCAAAGCTGCTAAAACTTGCTGCAAATTCCCCTGCTGGATGTTAACTTTCCCGGCAAATTCGGGGTTTGCGCCTGCTTTCACATTGCCAGAAATGGAGTATTGACCGGTACCTTGGCGGAAGATGCCGTTTGTGAGAGTGGCACTGCCGTTAGCATAGCTGAATTCGGCTTGGAAACTGTCACCTTTAATGTAGCCGATCGCCGGTTGGGCGATCGCAATTTGTCCGTTGGCTTGCAAAGTCGCTGGATTTAACGGCATCTTCCAACCGGGTACGTTGACTTGTCCTGAAACAGTACCGGTTATCGGCCCCAAACCTGCCTCTTCTCCCGGTGAGAGATTCAACGCAGCCAGGGGGAAATCGCTTAAATTAACTCGCAAAGTTTCGCCCTCAGCTTGGCCGCGGGCTATCGATTCCCCGCGTTTAACTAAGAATGATGTCGGCAGAAACGACTGATTTAAAGCGACTTCGATTTTGTCTTGGGGGCCTGCCAAACGCAAATCTACACTTTTATCGGAACTTGCAGTCACTTTCCCCGCCAGTACAGGATCGAAAGCGACTTGATTTACTGCTAAATTCCGCACTTCCACGTCGCCAACTAAACTCAGGGCGGCCAATGTTCCGGTGAGGCGGCCAGTGAAATCGACATTGCCGCGGACAGGCTGATTTTTCTCTGAAGACTTTTTGGCACCCATGGGTGTCAAAAATGCCAACTGTTCTGCTGGCAAGGCTTCCAGGTTAAAGTTGGAGAGTTTTACATCCAAATCTAGATTGGAAATTGACGGTAATCCTTTCCCAGCTAACTCAACGCCGACAAATCCGCTGGCTGTCAAACCGCGAGTTGCAGCTTTTTCTACTTCTATCCGTTTGCCATCCCAGTTAAATATTGCATCAAAAGGTTGTTTGAGAAAGGGCAATTCCGAGATGCGGAAACTGCCGCCGGCGCGAACATTTTGCGGGGAAGCAGCAGCAATCGGGCCGGATAAATTGACATTCCCGTTAAATAGTCCCCGCAGTAAGGGGAGATTTTGGGCTTGGGAGACTAAACCGCTGCCTTGCAAGCTTTGGCGCTGGGCTTCAAAGGCTTTCTGGAAGCGACTTAGGGCAATTTGATCGCCTGCTATTGACGCGCGCCAATTCCCGGATTGTGCGCTACCTTTGGCGTTGACAACTCCGCCGCCGTTGGCGAGTCGAATTTGTCCGTCGCCGTTGGCGGTGATGCCGTTGGCGGTTAAATTATCTGTATTTCCCACTATTCTGATTTTGCCGTCGAGGGTTCCGGCAATTTCTCGCGGTAAATTGGTTGTCAGCAAACCTGTTTGTTTGAGGGTTTGTTCTAAATTGCTGACTGTAACTCCGTTGGTTTGCAGCAATGCTTCTAAGTTGCCGTTTTCCAATTTTGCCGTAGTATCGATCGCCCCGAGTCGATCGACCAAAATCCGTCCTTCCCCACTAGCACGAATTCCTTTAGCTGTCAAATTATCCAAACTTCCCGCTGCTTGGTATTGGCCGTTAACTCTGCCGTCAAATCCTTTAGGCAAAGTCGCCGTGAGAGTAAACAGTTGGAGATTGCGGACTGTTTTTTCTAAGCGACTGAGAATAACTCGATCGAGATCCGCAACAGCTTGCCATTGTTCAGCATCTAATTTTCCCTTAAAATCAACCGTACCGTCGGCAATATTTAATTTGCCACTGCTGTTAACAGAAACATCGGCGACGCTTGATTTGTCAAGACTTCCCGCCGCTTGAATTTGATTCGATATTTGTCCGTCAAGCGATTTTAGATTTTGAATTTTGGATTTTAGATTGCTATATTGTTCTTGCTTTTCGGGATTGAATGCCGAAGCCACATCTAACAGCGGCAATCCTAAATTTACCAGGCTGCTGATAGAAGTGCGATCTGTTTCTGCGGTTAAGAGCCAATTTCCCGCTGCCAATTCTCCTTTGAAATTGACATTGTTGCCGCCCAGATTGAGTTTGCCGCTACCGTTGAGATTAATTGCGCTAGCCGTCAAATTTTCCAGACTTCCAGAAGCTGTAAATTGACTCGATAACTGGCCGTCGATCGATTTTAGATTTTGGATTTTAGATCTTAGATTGCTATCTGGTTGATTTTCGGGATTGAATGCGGAAGCCACATCTAAAATCGGGAGTGTCAAATCTACTAGACGGCTGATGGAAGTGCGATCTGTTTCTGCGGTTGCTTGCCAATTTCCGTCTGTCAATTCTCCTTTGAGATTGACACTGCTGTCGGCAATATTGAGTTTACCGTTGGTGCTAAGATTGATGCCGCTAGCGGTTAAATTGTCAACATTTCCCGCAGCTTGAAATTCTCCGGCTAGCTGTCCGCCCAGAGATTTTAGATTTTGGATTTTGGATTTTAGATTGTCGAGATTGGCAGAATTTGCGATCGCCAAAAATGGCAACCCAATATCAAGTAAGGGATTGATGGCAACTTTTTCGGTTTTGCCAGAAGCTTGCCAGCGGCCTGATTCCAGTTTGCCATTAACATCAACAATACTATCAGCAACATTCAGCGTTCCTTTGCCGCTAGCATAAATACCATTTAAACTCAAATCGTCCAGAGTTCCTGCAACTTCGGCAGTGCCGCTGAACAAACCAGCTAATTCAGGAGGTAAATTAAGTCCGGGAATTAGTGGCTGCAAACTTTTCAATGCCACGCGATCGCCCTTGATTATAGCTTCCCACTGACGGTCTTGGATCGCCGCATCCACATTCACCGTAGCATCGCCAATTTTGACAACCGTATTTTGCAAATCCGCCGTATTACCTCCGGCGCGAATTTCGCCACTAGCCGGAAAAGTCCCTTGTGGTGCTTGCCATTGAGCTCTAGCTTGGATATTATTTAACGGCCCGAAAACTTGAGCTTTGGCGGTAACACTACCAATTTTAACAGCAGCGGGAATCGGGAGAGCGTAAATTTGGGCGATCGCATCTCCGGGCAGATTTTCCGCTTGCAAATCGAACACCAAACCCGATCGCGAATTCTCACTTCCCAACGTTATATCGACTTCACCTTTGCCACCAATTTTACCGCCCGCCGCCGGCACAACTAATATATCGCTCAATGTCAAAGCTAAAGAGGACAACGGCACAGTTGACGGTGGAGAATTCGGCGTTGGAGTTTGAGCTGTTCTCCCGCGTTCCAATTTAAAGTTAGTGCTAATATTGTTTAATTGCAGGCGATCGACTGTAGCGGGTTTTGTCGAGGCGATCGTACCTGTCAGCACTGGATTTGCAACGGTTCCAGTCAGTTTAGCATCCGCCTTCACTTCTCCGGCAACTGCGATCGGCAATACTACTTTCTGCCCTAACTCTGCCTCCACCGCACTAATAACACTTGCCACAGCTACCGGTTGCACGTTAGTTATCAGATTGAAACTCGCTTGTTCGGTATTAAAATTAGCTCCAGTCGCAACTGTTCCGGCTATTTGAACGGGAATTAAACCGTAATTACCTGTGAGAGTATCGACAATTAAATTAGTTCCCTGAAACCGCAATTGACCGCTACCATTTTGGATAATCTGTTTCAGCGGTTTGATACTTGCTTGCACTCCGGCAAAACTTGCTGTTCCAGTAATTCCAGATAATTTATTGTCTCGCACTTGCACGGTTAAATTGCTATTTGCCAGACCTTTTTGTAGAGAAATGCCGGAAACTTTCAGCAAGCGAGTGATGTCGGACAAAGGTAAGTTTTGCGATTGCAGTAGCACGTTAGTTTGAGCCGCAGGCAACAGAGAATCAGCCTTGACTGCAAAATTGTCATTATTGGTAAACTGACCGTTAAGTTCGTAGAGAACGCGCTGATTTTGCTCGCGAAACAAAGCGCTGCCATTTTTGAGAGTTACCGAAATCGGCGCCGAAGTTTTCTGTCCGACTTCGGGACTAGGCACTAAAACTGCACCGGCATTTTCAACTCGAATTGCTTCAATTTCCGTTTTAAATAAACCCGCAGGTTTTTTGTCCTGGGTGGGAATATCAACCCAGCGGCCTTCTGCATCCTGTTCGATATAAGCGCTAGGTTTAACTAAGGTAATATCTAATTTGAGAGTGCGGCTAAACAGCAGCGGCCAAATTGAAAATTTCACTTCCACTGCTTCTGTGGAAGCGTAATCTGGATCGATCGCAGTTGCAGGTACAGTCGATCGACCAAACCGCAACCCGATCGGAGAAAATCGCTCCAAACGTCCGATTTGCACTGGCCGCTTCAGTGTCTGACTGACCTCAGATGCCACCAAAGGAGCTAACTTTTTCTGCACCCACTCCCGTGCGGCTACCGCCCCAACCAAGCCGAGAATGCCCACTCCCGTACCGCTAAGCAGCAAGATACGCCACCAGTGGCGCCCAGAACGGGGTGCGAGTTGTTTTTTGTCATCGTCCGAGTTAGTCATGCTTATTTCTCAAGGTTGTGAGAATTCAGGAATTGAGGAAATCAGCCGGTTTGAGAGACGGAGAGGGAGAGAGGGGGAGAGGGAGAGAGGGACAGGGAGAGGATTTGACGAGTTTTGGTCGAGAAGTGAAATATACAATTTAAATGCCGTAGAGCTGAAAAAATCTGGGATTCTGACGAAGGCTTTCTGTCTTTGCTAGACTCAGAACTGACCTTGGAAGTGCCGATCGTACAATCAAACTTCAATATTCACCCCCTCCCATGTCGCACAGACTCCAGAAATCTTTACCAAACTTAATCTAAAATCGCCACACCTCCTACCACCGAGAGTCAATCTAAAATCTAAAATCTAAAATCGCCCGATCGCTTCTAAGATAAAAAAACGGTGGTTAAGAAGGTCTTTAAAACTTATGCGAGTGTTCGTCTTACTCTTCAATGCCCGCACCGAGAATGAGGGAATTCACACCATTCAACTCGGCGATCGCAACAAAGTTCTGATGTTTGAGTCAGAAGACGACGCCACACGCTTTGGCGTGATGTTGGAAGCTCAGGATTTTCCCGAACCCGCTGTCGAGGCGATCGACGATGAGGAAATTAAGGAGTTCTGCGACAGTGTTGATTATGATTGGGAACTTGTGCCGGCGGGCGCACTAGCGATTCCGCCAGAAGACAATGTAACACAGACTCAGTGGCAGGCAGAGGGGCAGTCGGAACCGGAGTCACAGCCGGAGTCGGATTCTGAGGTTTCTCAAGACGAACTGGATTCTATGCGCCGCCGACTCGAAGGACTTTTGT
>NZ_JAEQCB010000022.1:0-11228 GCF_020738785.1 Microcoleus sp. PH2017_05_CCC_O_A
AAAAAGCCTCAAATGATTGCAGAGCAATTATTTGAGGTTTTGAGAATTCTGAATTCTTTTGAAATTAAATCCGATCGAATATCTGCGGAATGTGGGTTACAAGGTTTGTAGTGAGGACTTCAGTCCTGCTTTTTCCGAGAACAAAAGTCCTCACTACGAACAGATTTTATAAGGTTTGTAGTAAGGACTTCAGTCCTGCTTTTTCAGTAGTTCGATCGCTCAGACTTGAATTCTGATTTTCCTCAATCAAGAACTTAAGATTCCTTACGGGGAATTTTCCCACTCAGGGGTAAGCTGGCGGAAATTGTATTTAGACGCGCCGGGGTGACAAGTAACGCAACTGCTGATATTTGCTGGTTGCGCCAGCTTGACTCTGGGGTGCAAAGCTTTGAAGTAGCGAGAGGTGGCGACTCGGTAAGCTAGTTCTTCGTCTTTGGCTTCGGGACGGGAAAAAGTTTGCAGGTAGTTCCACACTAGCAGCCGGGGCGGGTCTACTAGGAGTTTCAAGGTTTGTCCGTAGTGTTGGGAATCTTGCAACAAGCGGCGCCAGGTTTCTGTTGGCAATACTTGCGGGGGTAAGCCGATGTGACAGGTGGCGCAGTTTTCTAGGTAGAGTTGCTGTCCGAGTTGGTAGCGTTCGGGGATGCGATCGACAGTGCCATTATCTTCAATAGCAGACACTTGAGCAAGTCGCGCTGGAGTGTTGGAGTTCGCAGTCTGGGCTGCCACCCATCCGCCTCCTGTACAGCAGACAATTATCAACACCAGCAATGTTGAGTAAAGCCCCCGCAAGCCACGAGAGCGATACTTGGGGGGAGTTTCGTGATTCATTCTGTTTCTGCGTTCTGGCTGCTAATTTCTGCGGTCTGGAGGAGTTTTTTCCCAGCCCGCATGGATGGGTTTTCTAGATTACTGGTATGCTCATGCCTTCGCGGGCCAAGCAGCTATTGGCGAATGCTGCCTGCACGTCTGCTTCGACGCGATCGAGAAAATTGTCGTCGTGACCGGGATCGTGGTGAAACATCACGATCTTTTTGACTCCCGCAGCTTTCGCTATTTCTACTCCGGCTTGCCAAGTTGAGTGTCCCCAGCCGACTTTTGGGTTTTTGAAGTCGTAATACTCTTCGTTGGTGTAGTTGGCGTCGTAAATCAGCACGTCTGCGTCGCGAGCTAGGTGTACTACATTTTCGTCCAGCCGATCGGGAAAATGCTCTGTATCGGTGCAGTAGACGGCCGTGTGTCCCTCCCAGGTGACTCGATACCCGATCGCGGTATTCGGGTGATTGAGCAATGCCGTTTCGACTTTCACATCGTCGAGTTCGAGAATATCCCCTGGGGTCAAATCGTTAAATTTGAGGTCTGACTGCATCACCTGGATGGGGACTGGAAAATTGGGGTGGTGCATTTGATCGGCAAGACGCTGTTTGATTGTAGTGCCGTTGGGGGCGATCGCTCCGTAAATGTGAAAGCAGTTCCCCGGGATAAAGGCAGGAGTAAAGAATGGAAATCCTTGAATGTGATCCCAGTGAGTGTGGCTGAAAAACATATGGGCTTCGACCGGCATTTGTCGCAGCAGGTTGAGGCCCAGAACTCGCAGACCGGTGCCACCATCAAAAATCAGGCGTTTTTTCCCCAAGCGCATTTCTACGCAAGAGGTATTACCTCCGTAGCGAATTGTTTTGCTGCCGGGGGTGGCGATGCTGCCCCGCACGCCCCAAAACTGAACGACAAACTCGGTCAAAGGACTATTTTCCATACTGGCTTTCTGATCGGAAGGCTCTGGAGTGGTTTGAGAGGGTGCGGAATCTGGCATCTTTTTTAGGTTTGGGCGCAGGAACTTGGGAGTTGAGATCTTAGTGTTTAGTTTTTAGTGTTTAGTTTTTAGCAATCCGTACTATAAAACGCTTTATAGAAAACTATCCGAGTACCAAACCCGGAAATCAGACTTACCGAACACTTGGGTTGTTAGAAGCCTCAACCCGTGCGCGATCGGTTGCTGTAACAGATATCACGCTTTAGAGACCATTTTTGCACCCTGTGGGCTGCCCGGCGTGCGGAACTGTCCTGAGATTAAGATAGCGTTGATGTCAGTGTTCGGGTAAATTTTCCTCAAAAGTAGAACGCATTCGCCCGCTTGCTGAGAATTTGCGCTTAATCTTACTCTATGACTAGGATTTTTTTCAAGATTGTGCCGGGGGTGGCGGTTTGAGGAATTCCGTTCCGGTGACTGGGGATTCACCAATGATTTTAGATTCTAGCCACCCCCTCCTCGACTGCACGTCCTAGACGCGGATCGGTTGCATTAAGTTCGGCTTCCTGAATTGTTACTCGGGTTGCAGTCGAGGATGCAGGCGCTTGGAACCTATTTGCGATCGGCTGCGATGCACTTTTCGACTAACGGCATTACTAGATCGACATCTTGCCAACCCAGAATTTCGGTCACTTTTTTCTCCAAATTTTTGTAGGTTCTAAAAAATTCGGCTATTTCGTCCAAGCGGTGTGGGGCTACGTCTTTGAGGGACTTATAGTGAGCGTAACGGGGGTCTTTGTCGGGAACGCACAGCAGTTTTTCATCTCTGTCGCCTCCGTCGATCATTTCCAGCATTCCGATCGGACGGGCCGCGATGATGCACCCTGGAAATGTGGGCTCGTCCATCATCACCATGCCGTCGAGGGGGTCACCGTCATCGGCTAAGGTGTTGGGTATGAAGCCATAGTCGCAAGGGTATTGCACTGAGGCATAGAGCACGCGATCGAGTGCAAAGGCTTGCATCTCTTTATCAAACTCGTATTTGTTTTTGCTACCGGCGGTAATTTCGATCAGGACGTTAAGCAGTCCTGGTTTCGGCTGTGCCGGAATTAGCGATAAGTCCACAATAATATCTCCAACTTAACAGATGATCGGGGATGAGTGCTACTTGCCAAATCCCTTTCATAGCATTTTACGGGCGATCGGGATCGATGCTGCATAAAGCTGGATACAAAGCGGGGGAGTGCGAGAAGATACAGCGGACGGGCGGGACATCCCACGAACAATAGATTGGACGGGCGGGACGCCCATCCCACAGTTTGAGAGGGGAATGGTTTGTTTGGGCGATCGAGATATTTTCAGAACCAGATATTATTTTTCCCCTCTGTCAAAGTTTTTTTAATTTTCAATCCCAACCACTGGCTTAGTTCTGTTGCTAACCATGTGATTTCTGATTCACTTAGTCCCTGGTTTTCTCCTAGTTGATATTTTTGCTTGCCAGCTTGAATAAGCATCTGATAAATGTTGGAATTGTATTGCCTAATTTCCAATTGACAAATCTCCTGTCTGGACATCGATCGTGGATAATTCCATTTCAGCCCTAGAAGATTGCTGGTATAGGAGATTTGATGCCGATCTATTCTAACACGCAATTCCCGAAATAATGCAGAGAGAAGTGTTACTACTACAGCAGCTAGTAAACTTCCTGATAGCATAATCAACGAATTCCTTAATAAATTATTGATTACCGATAGGTAATTGGAACCACCTATCCTTAAAAGGATATTTGCAGCAACCGCAGCCGAGAACCAGGCAATCAAACTAAAATCGACTTCCTTAGGTGGAATTATAATTTCTATAAACTCCGAATTTTTTGTGAGTTTAATATCGCTTTCTGGCGGTTGCACTACAAGAGGATTTTTTTTGATTTTGTTGATAGCACAGGGATTTTCGTCGAGCGATCGGAATGCTTTATCAGCCGAAGATAACCGTTTTTCCAAGCTCGGTTCGGTCATCCACTCCAGCCAATGAATCAAATTAGGATTGAGGTGCTTCGCGCGATCGGCAAATTGAATTTTCAAATCCTGCTGCGATATTTCCATGGGATGCAAGCCCGTTACCAAATAAATTAAAGTTCCACCTAAACCGTAAAGGTCAGAAGCCGGAACCGATCGCCCGCCAAATTGTTCCGGCGCCATATATCCGTAAGTTCCGACTACTGTAATTGTGCCGCCAAACTTTGCAGCTTGGTTCTGCACCGAACCGAAATCAACTAAATAAACTTGTCCGACACTATGGCCGGATCTGCTGTGTAGTAAGATATTGCTTGGTTTAATATCGCGGTGAATAACAGGCGGATTTTGCTCGTGCAAATACATCAAAATTGCTAATAGCAATTTAGCTAATTCTTTCACCTCACTTTCGCTAAAAGTACGCCCGCAGCGCAAATGTTCTTCTAAAGTTTTTCCCTCTACATAAGTCTGTACCAAGGCAAAGCTTTTACTGTCTGGTTCGTCAATTTCCAGGTAATCGAGGTGCCGAGGAATTCCTGGGTGAGAAAGTGCTTTTAAAGTTTCCGCTTCCCTTTCAAATAGCTTGAGGTCTTGCCATTCAAAATCGCTACCGAGGAAGAGCTGTTTGATGACAACTAATTCTTGAGTTTGTAAATCGCGAGCCAGCAGCGTTTGGCGACCGGTTTGTTTTCCCAGTATTCGCTGCACTTCATAGCTTTCTGCTAATATTTTACCAGTCATGTTTTATTACCTTTATTTCAATACGGTTCACTTAAGATGGTCATTGCGAGGAACGAAGCAATCACAGTATCTATTTTTCATGAGTTTTCCCTCTTGTCATCTCTTAAGTTAACCGTGTTGACCTTTATTTTAATTTGAAGCGAGCGTCGGGGTTCAGAAATCGGTTTTTTTAGCGAGTCTGGCGGTTACAACGCGTATTTTCGTAAAAACCCGGTTTCTAGAAGTCAGAGTGCCTAATTCCTGTAAATTTTAGATTATAGTCCGCTTGCTTTTTGATACCACCGGGCAATAGACTTGCTAGCTGTCCCCATTGACAGTCCTACAATTAGCGATATTGCAAGTATAAAGCTAATTTCAGACATGGAAAGCTCTCCATCATTAATAATATTCCACGTCCCTTCATCCTTCCAATCCTCCATCATCGGCCACAAGAAAATACTGGTCGCCGAGGTAAATGTCACGATACTAATTGCATTTAAAACCTGTCGGTGAAGTTTGGGATTAGTTAGGGGGGAAAACCAAAAGCACGTCACAATTGCTGCGATTATTCCATTCGCTAACGCCAGAGGCAAGGCGAAAAGAACGCTCCAGAATCCTCCGATAAAAATTTGCTCCCAAAACCCCATCGCAATGATGCTTAAAATTATTACTGCACAAGCTCCTATAGCTTTAGTTCCTGTCGAAATTCCGACCTCGATCGCATTCCAGAACAATTCGTCGGTACTCACAATTTTCCCCTGTCTCACTGGCCGGGAATATTTATCTATTTGCTGCGGTTTTTCCAGAACTTCTTTGGCAATCTGAACTGAGGCGGGACGGCGTTCTAAACTGGGATGCGTCATCCACTTCAGCCAATTGCTAAAACCGGGACTTAATTCCGTGAATTGCTCGAATTCAATCCGCAAATCTTGCTGTGGCAAATCGGCTGGATGCTGCTTGGTAATTAAGGCGATTAATGTTGCTCCCAAGCCGTACAAATCGGAAGCTGGAACTGCTCTCCCGCCAAATTGTTCGGGCGGCATATAACCATAAGTTCCGACAACGGTGACTGTTTTTCCCTGTTGCGTGGCTAGGGTTTGAACAGCACCAAAATCGACTAGGTAGACTTCGCCGACGCTGTTGCCCGATCGATTTTTGAGCAAAATATTGCTGGGTTTAATGTCGCGGTGAATCACCGGCGGCTGTCGCTGGTGCAGGTATCCGAGGATGTCTAGTAATGCTGTGGCTAATTGTTTGACCTCATTTTCGCTGAAGGTGCGGCCGTCTGAGAGATACTCTTGGAGGGATTTGGCTTCGATATAAGTCTGAACTAGGGCGAATCCTTTGCGGCTGGGTGTGTCGATTTCAAAGGAGTCGAGATATCGGGGAATTGCAGGATGGGATAGGGATTTTAAAGTTTCGACTTCTCGCTGGAACAGTTTCAAGTCTTCCCAGTTGAAATCGCTGCTGAATGACAGGAGTTTGACTACTACTTGCTGTTGGGTTTTTAAGTCGCGGGCGAGTAATGTTTGCCGTCCGGCTTGCTTGCCTAGTCGCCGTGAGCACTTATACCGATTTTCTAATATTTCTCCTAACAAATCCCCGATGTTTTGTCCGCTCATGTTCACCTGCCACTGAAGCGATTGAACCCAGCTTAGCTGGCCAAGCTGCAATTGTCTGCACTTGTTTAAGCGATTTAGATCGAACCTGGTGGTATCGCAATTAATATTACCCACACTCAGGAAACGGCACGTCCAGTTTCCCTAGGATCGATCGGGCTAGGGAAACGGCAATGCCGTTTCCTCCTAGCGAGCTCAGAGTGATTGTTTTGGAGTACGAACGCCGCACGATGCCTTGTCCGACATTGCTACGGCAAAAAACTTTTTTTTGCCAAAGAACCAGCGCCTTTAAACACCATAAAAATGCCCCTGATTCAAGCTTAAATTTAACGTTGAATTTGCTTGTAAATTGACTGCACTACATCTAGCATGGTCATGAGTTGGTGCCATTCGGGAGCGTCTGGTTGGTAGCTTTTTGCCCGCTGAGTTTTTAAACTCTGGTGCAATAAATTCAGCAGCGTCTCTGGAGACTGAAACGAGTTATCATCTTCATCTTTTGGGCTGGAGGCTGCATTTTCTATGGTTTCTTTGATGCTTTGTGCCTTATCTGCGAGACTCAAAGCTCTGCCCGCCATGTTTTCTGGCATTTTGGGCCGTTCCGACAAAGACTGGCGGGTCAGTTCTTCGAGCAGTTGGCGGACTTGAGCCACCCATTCGAGATCGTTTACCGAAAACCAATCAGATTTAAACCCTTGTCCCTGTGGTCTTTGCTGAATGCTTTGTAATTTTTGGAGCAGGGGAAGAGACTTTTGAGTGATGTTTTCGGGGATTCTGGGGATATCTGACAGCGAGCTGCGGGCAATCTCTAGCAATAGTTGGTAAACCTGATCTACCGACTCAATATCTCCCGATTGCGAATTCCAATTATCCATAACTGATGCTAGTAGTTTTCTATATCTAAGACTAGAACGTTAGCTTTCTGCTGAAAGCAAGCTGCTTTTAGGATGCGCCAAAGTTATTAAGACTTACGGGCGCGGGGTAAAAAACCCGGTTTTTGAGTGGATGTTAGGTCGCCTTTGCCCCAGATTTTTCTTAAAAACTGGGTAATGCTGGCGCAAGTCCTAATTTTTTTTGGAAGCTCTTCTGAAGGTAGAAGTGCTGTGTTTGTTGTCGCCAAACACCGCACAATGCGGGTATCTGGCGGTGGCGAGGCAAGCGATCCCAAGTCCGGTTATCTAACAATCATACCTGCTGGAGCTGATTTAAAATTGCCCCAACAGGATATTAAGGTTAATTGATTGGAAGGGAGGTGCACTCCCGATCGCCCCCTCCGCACCGGGTACCGCTGCTATTTTTCTTTGAGATTCCATACGCCGTCCCAGTTTAGTACGTCGGGAGGGCTGAGCTTATATAACCCGCAGCGATCGACGTGCAGTTTAGCTGCCTTGTTTTTGGGTTCAATGTCCAGAACAAGGTTAAATTCGCGTTCTGCGTCTCTAAAAGCTTGCTTGGCTTTTGGTTCTAAGACTTTCTTAAACTCGCTGAGGAGTTTTTTCACGCGATCGAGTCCCAGATTTTCAAATTCCTCCTCTAACATTTCTATCACTGTCTCGGAGGCTTTAATTTTAATTTTAGCCTGCAATAGCTGCCTGATCTGTGCGGGTTTCAGCCTTTTAATTTTAGGATTTGATGGTTCTAAGATGTCTGCTTCCAACAGTTTTTTAACCTCGCCCTCTTGCAACGATTGAATATCGTCTGCTGATAGCTGCTTGATTTTGGCTTGCAGCAACATTTTGGCTTCATCTTCCGAGAGGTTTTTGAGACCTTCCAATTTCAACAGTTGGATTTCTGGCTGCAACAGCACGATTAGTTTATCTGCTTCAGACAGATTTTTGGGATCGTACTCTGACAGCTTTTTGAGTTGATATAACAACTTCTTTAGTTCGTATTCCAACTGTTCCTCGACACTGTAGGAAAGTTTTTTGATTTCTGTCTCCGGCATTTGGGCGACATCATCTAAGATATTTTTCACCTCACTGTCAGATAGTCTGTGAGTGACTGGCGTCTTGTAATGTTCGCGACCCTTATTATAATGTTCTACAACTTGTTGCTGTTTTTCGGTTAGTGACTTGCCAATGGGCGAGTATCCTTCTTTGATGCCGACGAGTTCGTAAATGATAACTGGTTCGCTTTTGCCTTTGACGGTAATGAAGTCGAGTTCCCGCACGTAGACTCTCTCGTGATAATGCTTGTAGGTATTGTCACTAATAATTAAGTCAGTTCCGTACTGCTTGCTGGCGCCTTCTAAGCGAGAGGCGAGGTTGACGCCATCTCCTATAGAAGTCAATTCCATGCGTTTACTTGAGCCAATGTTGCCACTGACAACTTGATCGGAATGTATGCCCATACCAATACTGATGGGCAACTCACCATTAGCTATACGATCGAGATTGAATTTATCGAGTTCTGCTCGCATTTTCACTGCTGTTTGCATCGCGCACCAAGCATGATCTTCTAGGGGCGCCGGAGAGCCGAAAACTGCCATCAGAGCGTCGCCGATGTATTTGTCGAGAGTGCCTCCGTACTCGAATACGACATCTACCATCACTTCAAAATACTTGTTGAGCATCACCACCACTTCTTCAGCTTGCAATTTTTCCGTAAGTGTGGTATAGCTGCGAATATCTGAGAACAGCACCGAAACTTCCTTGCGCTTGCCGCCCAATCCTGTATCCCCTGAAGCTAACAGTGCTTCGGCTACTTCTGGGGTCATGTAACGGTACATCAAGTTTTTGACTTGCTTGGCGCTGCTAATATCTTCCATGACGACTAACGCGCCGTTGACTTTGTTGGGATCGGTAGCATCGGTCATTGAGTTGATCGAGAGATTGATACTCTGCGATTTTCCTTCACAGGAGAGCAAAACTTGATCGGGGTAATACTGCTGGCGATCGTTATCGTCTTCTGGAGACAAAGACGCATCGAACCACTTGGCAAAATCGCCTTTTTCTAACTTAATTAACTCGCGCAAAGATTGGCCTTCTGCTAATTCTGCCTCGCTGACACCGAGTAATTTTTGGGCGCTGGGATTTGTCGCAACTATATTGCCTTTTTTATCTGTAGAAATCACGCCGTTAGTCAGGGCGTGCAGCATATCTTTTTGTCTTTGTTCTTGCTGTTTGACTTCTGCAAACAGTTTGGCATTTTGCAGGGCCACTCCTGCTTGGATGTTAAACGACTGCATAAAGTCCAGGTCGTTTTTATTGAAACTCGCTTTCCACTGTTCGGGGGCCTGAGGCCAATCTGCCGGGTTGTAGGGCGGGAATTCTCCTTGTCGTTTTTTGTTGACTAACTGCGTAACTCCAATCAATTTGTTGTCGGAGTTAAACACTGGCATACACAGCATACTGCAAGTGCGGTAGCCTGTTTTTTGGTCGGTATCTCGCGAAGTTTTGGCGCGGGGGTCGTCGTACACGTCAAAGGAAATCAGCAGGTGTTCGCTGGATTGGGCGACGATTCCTGCAAAACCGGCTGTTCTGGGTATGCGAATTTCTGTAAGTGTGCCTTCTTTGTTGGGAAGTTTCGTCCACAGTTCATCTTTATCTTCGTCGATCAGCCAGAGGGTGCTGCGATCGGCATTCATGAGTTCTTTGGCCTGATCCATGACCCTTTTGAGGGTATCTTCTAAGTCGAGACTGCTCTTAGAAAGAGCGTTTACGGCATTCATCAGCGCCGTGGCGGCCCGCTGTCTCTGAGTTGCTGCGTAGAAAGATTTGGAGGATTCTAGAATTAGGCGAATTGAGGGAGCAAATTCATTGAAAACTCGTTCGTCTTCTTCCGTGAATCCAGCCCTGTCGATTTGTCGATCTAAACTAGCGTGATTTTGGTGATCGGGTTTTAGTTTATTAATCAGTTGAACGACTGCTACTAACTCGTTTGTTTCTTCCTTTAGCAGGGGCATTGCCAGCATTGTATAAGTGCGGTAGCCCGTTTTTTCTTCAACTTTTTTGGCGTTAGCCGATCGCGAATCGTTGTAAAAATCGTAAGGGATGTTAACCACTTTTTTCTCGGTGGCTACTTCTCCGGCGATGCCCACGTGGGCGGGAACTCTGATTTCTATGCTTTTGCCATTTTCGTCTTTGGCAACTTTTGCCCAGAGTTCATTTTTGTCGTCGTCTAATAAAAATATCGTAGTGCGATCGGCATTGAGCAATTCCCCTGTTTTGAGGGTAATCGACTGCAACATATCGTTGAGGATAGCGTCAAATCCCTCGCTCTCCAGGATGTTATCGAGCATTCCCAGGGTTTGATTGACAACCTTAAGTTTTTCTTCTACTTCCTTAACTGCTGCTACGGAACTTTCCTTATTTAGGTGAGCAAGAATGTTTGTGACTCCTTGGCGCGGGATAATTGCACTGCTGCTGGTAGGGGCAGGAGCAACCACGGGTTCGGGAGAGGGAGAAGGCGTAGGGGTAGAGTAGGGTTGATTATTTTCACTGCTGATAGGAGTGACATCTATCACGTTGTCCAGAGAAGAGTAATTTGTGGAAGATGCAGGAGGATTCATAGACCTTTACAGAAGCTTAAGTGTAAGGGTTAGTCTAAGCTAGGACAGCGGGCAAGTTCATCTTTTGAGTGAGACAGGTCGCACCTGACTCAAGTATGTGTGAAACTATTTCCCAGTTTACAGAAGTCCGGGCCTAGGGCAAGGGAGGTTCAGTTGGCATTGCTGCTCAACGGCTAGTGATACGGTAAAGCAACGGTGTGATTGCTGGAATCTTTTTAGAGATTGCGAATGGTGTTTTAATGGTTTATTAACTGATTTTGGCATTGTGCGCCCGGTTGAATTAGGTTTGCCCTATTCCAGAGATCGCCGACACGAACAGGAATGCGTGCTGCGGAACTGCTGAAAAACGGATGGCATTGTAGGATTAGCCGCAATTGTGACACCACCCATTGTTGGTGATGTGTGCCCTTCTGTACACAATTGTGGTTTTTAACTAGAATTTCTGTCAATTTTGCTGCTATACCCTTGCATCCCCAGACTTTAGTCTGGGGGCTGCGAGCTTTTTTTGTAAGATTGGCGGTTTTGAACCTCCCCAGGGCTAAAGCGACGGGGATTCGGGCCCACCCAAAAGGGCGACAGTGGGACATTCAAATATCCCTCTAGACCCTCAAGCTTGTGGC